>CAMOFI010000016.1 GCA_946613135.1 uncultured Bacteroidales bacterium | reverse complement strand
CGGTCGAAAGCGGGTGCAAAAGTACAACCTTTTTCCATTCCGACAAATTTTTTTTGAAAAAAATATTTTGAATTGCTATTATCTATATGGTTTTAAATAGTTTTATGATTAAATTTTTTTTTGACTTCATGAAATGCGTCCGCAAAAAAGAGCGATTTCCATGCCGATTTCTTGGAAATTTCACCATTGAAGGTGCCAACAAGCCAAAAAATACTGCATTCGCATGATAATAAGTCATTTAAATGATTTTAACTACTTTTTTTCGAATTAAAATACAAAATAGTACAATTAATTTATGGGAGTAGCGTTATTACATCAAAATATAGAAAATAAAAAAATGAAAAGACTTTTATCTACGCTTTTTTTGCTGGCCGCTATGACAGCGGTCTCTGCTCAGACATCTGTCTACGATTTTACAGTAAAGGACCAAGACGGGAAGGATGTAAGACTTGACACTTACCGCGGGAAGTACCTGCTTATTGTCAACACTGCCACACATTGCGGTTTTACGCCGCAGTATTCTGACCTGCAGAATATGTACATGAAATTCAAGGACGACGGATTCGTGGTCCTCGACTTTCCATGCAACCAGTTTGGAGAGCAGGCCCCTGGCAGCGACAGAGAAATCCACACGTTCTGCACTAACAACTATGACATCTCATTCCCGCAATTCGCCAAAATAGATGTCAACGGGTCAAACGCCGATTCGCTTTTTGTCTGGCTGAAATCTCAAAAAGGTTTCAAAGGTTTCAACACTGACACTCCTCTCGGGAAAAGACTACACGACGCATTCTCGAGCCAAGACCCCAACTATGCTGAAAGCCCTGACATCAAGTGGAACTTTACAAAATTTCTCATAGACAGGAACGGCAACGTGGTTGAACGTTTCGAACCCACCATGGACATGAATGCAGTCATGCACTACATATACACGAAAATGTACTCCGAATAGGCTTCAACCTATCCAACACAACGCCGCCAAAAGGGGCGGCGTTTTTTTTGAGCATCTATCAGTTCGAAAAAATAGCGTATTTTTGCACTTGGCATAAATGTTCGTTATCCGGAACGCGAAACCAATTAAATATGTATATTAAAGATATATATCAATAAGAACAAATAATAACAAGCAGGTCAAAATGAGTAATCGAAACAGTAATAACAAGGTGTTGCTTATCTATACTGGCGGCACTATCGGGATGGTTCAAGACGAGAACGGCGCGTTGCAACCTTTTGCTATGGAACGCATATATGACGCCTTGCCATTGTTGCACCGAACAAATTACCATATAGACTCTTGTCAACTTGACAAGATAATCGACTCCTCAAACATGACTCCGGAATTTTGGGTGGACATAGCAACCATCATCGAACGGAATTACGACAACTACGATGGTTTCGTTGTGCTTCACGGCACAGACACAATGGCATACACAGCCTCCGCCCTTAGTTTTATGTTCAAGAACCTTACGAAACCTATCGTCCTGACAGGAAGCCAATTGCCTCTTGGAATGTTGCGCAGTGACGGAAGAGAAAACATAATCTGTGCACTTGAGATTGCTTCCGCACAACACGTTTTGATTCCTGAAGTTACAATATTCTTCGAAAGTCACCTGTATCGCGGCAACAGAAGCACCAAAGTCAGTGCAGAGAACTTCGACGCTTTCTCGTCATTCAACTATCCTTCGCTCGCAAAAGCAGGAATAAAGATAAGTTACCGTCGAAACCTGTTTCTCCCTCTCCCAAACGGAAAACTGAGAGTACGAAAAAAATTCGACCCTCGTATTGCTGTTCTCAAATTATTTCCAGGCATTACCCCTGCCGTAGTGAACTCAATAGTTTCAATTCCTGACCTTCAAGGACTTATCATTGAAACATTCGGTTCTGGCAACGCCCCCACCGAGCCATGGTTCATAAATGAACTGCAGCATGCACTCGAAAAAGGAATCATCATACTCAATGTCACGCAATGCAAAGCCGGTGCAGTGCAAATGAGGCAGTACCAGGCCAGCTGCGACATGGACCGAATCGGCGTAATCGGCGGACATGACATTACCATCGAAGCTGCAGTTACAAAAATGATGTATCTGCTTGGCAACTTCCCCTCCGACAAAGAAAAAGTGCGCGACAGACTTGCAAAATGCCTTAGAGGAGAAATATCTCTGGAAATAAACGACGAACTCGACGATTTTTAAACCTATTAACCTTATGGAAAACAATATTTTCAACACTATAGCCAACGAACGTGTCATGATTGTCGGCGATGTCATGATCGACTCTTACATGTGGGGCAACGTAACACGCATATCTCCCGAGGCACCTGTCCCAGTAGTTTCTGTAACCAAACGTGAAAAAAGACTTGGTGGTGCCGCCAACGTGGCACTCAACATCGAAGCCATGGGAGCCGAACCCATTATTTGCTCTGTCCTCGGCAACGACGACAGCAGCAAAGATTTCATGCAGATAATGTACAACAACAACATGGACCGACGAGGCATCGTGACATCCGATAACCGCATGACCACGGTCAAGTCTCGTGTCATCGGCAACAACATGCATATCGTACGCGTCGACGAGGAAAGCACCAACGCTCTTTCGACAATGGAAGAGGACCAAATCCTCGACCGCATCAACCGCATTGTCAAAGCAATGCATATCGATGCCATTATCCTTCAAGACTACGATAAAGGGAACATCACTCCACGCATAATACAGGAAGTAACACAGTTAGCACGACGCAAAAAAATAATAACCACCGTCGACCCAAAACATCGTAATTTTTCCAACTTCAACAATATCAATCTTTTTAAACCCAACCTCAAAGAGCTTCGCGAAGGGCTCAATATCGATATCGACGATTCAGACAACGATACCCTCCTCCGTAATCTTGATGATGCCTCTACACTCCTACACCAACGGCAAAATATCGACATCGTTCTCATAACCCTCTCCAGCCGAGGCATGTATGCATGCGATTTCCGCAACGGTGCCCCTTCGTCATTCATCATTCCCTCATGCGCTCACGATGTCTCCGACGTATCTGGTGCCGGCGACACTGTCATCAGCGTCATCACTCTTGCTCTTGCTGCAGGATTGCCTCTCCGACAAGCTGTCCATTACGCCAACATCGCTGCCGGCATAGTCTGCGAACAAGTCGGAGTTGTTCCCGTCAACCGGCAACGACTCATCTCCGAAATACAAAAAGACATCAATAATTAACACCGCCTTGCCCACTTTTTAAAATCATTAAACCTCACGCACAGCTTTCATTTTGCTCTTTCACTCAACACGACGCCCTTACTTTACATATGATTTTCAGCAAACTAAAGCATATTATCCCTCTCCTGCTACTTTTCTCCGCATTCACATGCCACAACTCCGTTTTTGCCCAAGTCAACTACCTTGCCGGCTTCGACAAAAAAAAGATCCATTTTGGCATCCAGCTCGGCTACACACAGTCCAAATTTGAAGACGCATACACTCTTAACGACTCCGTCCGTTCCATGCTCCAAGGATCCAGCTCCTACTATACGCCTGGTTTTCACATCGCCATAATCGCTCCCGACCTACGACTTGGCAACTATTTCAACTTCAGGCTCATGCCTGGACTTACACTCATCAACCGCACCTTCAACTACAATTGGACCGACACTTACGTCAACCAGCACCACGGCACAGATGCCAAACGAAGCGTAGAATCTGTTTATGGCGAGATAGCTTTCGACTTTAAATTCCGTGCCTTCCGCTATCGCAATTTCAGACCTTACCTTACTGCTGGCGGAAGCTACGGCTTCGACTTCGCCTCTATGCGAAACAACAAAAACAACAACGATCAGTCTATCATCCGACTTAACACGAGCGATATACGATACACCACCGGCATCGGTTTCGACTTCTACCTGCGCTATGTCAAGTTCGCTATCGAACTAAAAATGTGCTTTGGTGTCTCAGACCTCAAAGTCCCAGACGACGACCTGTACACCCTCTCCGTCGACTACATCAACACCCGCACTCTCATGATTGGATTCACTTTCGAAGGCTGACCTCGCCACAACATCACTATGCAAACCGTACAACTGCAACTCACTCCAGAGCAATATCATAGCCCCGTTCTTCTTGCTGCCAAAGCCGCTGAAGTTCTCGGGTTAGAACCCGATGACATAGCACACGTTCAAGTTGTTCGCCGCAGCCTCGACTCACGACGTGCCATAAAATACCACGTCAACGTACAAGTATACCTCACCGGCGAAAATTATACTCCTCCTGACTATCGCTCTACCTATCGTGACACCACCAACTCCACTCCTCTCGTCATTGTCGGAGCCGGACCTGCCGGACTCTTTGCCGCACTACGAGCTCTCGAACTCGGCATAAAACCCATTATCGTAGAACGAGGCAATACCGTCGAACAACGACGCAAAGACATAACCGCCATGGTCCGAAGCGCTACAGTAAACCCCGACAGCAATTGGTGCTTTGGCGAAGGTGGTGCCGGCACCTATAGTGATGGCAAACTATATACTCGTTCAACCAAACGCGGCAATATAAACCTAATCCTCAACAAATTCGTTGAACATGGAGCCGATCCCTCCATACTGATAGATGCCCATGCCCACATCGGCACCGACCGGCTGAGCAGCATCATCGCCAACATCCGTAACACCATCATCGCTCATGGAGGCCAATTCCACTTCCAGCAGCATGTCGACAACTTAATTATAGACAGCATTACGCATCACATCAAAGGAGTCCATTGCACATCCGGGCTCTCCTTTGAAGGCTGCGCCGTAATCCTCGCCACAGGCCATTCTGCACGCGACATATATTATCTTTTTCACCGCAACGGATGGCTTCTCCAGTCCAAACCATTCGCCATAGGCGTTCGCGTTGAGCACCCTCAGCAACTCATAAACGACATACAATACCACGGACACAACCATTCCCCACTCCTACCGCCAGCAGCCTACAGTCTCACCACTCAGGTCGGTTCACACGGAGTATTCTCCTTCTGCATGTGTCCTGGCGGCATAATAGTACCAGCAGCCACCGCCGATGGGGAACAAGTGGTCAACGGCATGAGCAATGCCAGCCGTAGCTCGGCATTCGCCAACAGCGGCATAGCCGTTACAGTGGCTCCTTCCGACGTACCTCAATACGAACAGTATGGAGCCCTTGCACTGCTGCGTTTCCAACAGGACGTAGAGCAACGAACCGCCGCCGTGGCAGGCGGAGGACTCAAAGCTCCATGTCAACGTCTCACCGACTTCTGTGAAGGCAAAGGAGCCTCCAGAATCAACCGAACCAACTACATGGGCACATGCGTTCCATCCAACTTCGACGACATTCTTCCATCCTTCGTTTCCAGCGCTCTCAAAAAAGCCTTCCGCCATTTCGGGCGCACTATGCACGGATTCCTTACCTCACAAGCCTCCATCCTTGCCGTCGAAAGCCGAACCTCCTCTCCTGTTCGTATTCCTCGCGACGACACAGGACAGCATCCACAGCTCCCAGGACTTTATCCCTGCGGAGAAGGTGCAGGCTACGCCGGAGGCATCGTCTCATCTGCCATCGACGGGACTATACAGGTCGAGCGCATTGCGAACAACATCTACCGAAACTAAACAATCTAAAAAGCACTAATCTCCAATGGATTTTAAACTCGTTTCCGATTTCGCACCAATGGGTGACCAACCCGAAGCCATCAAACAACTCGTTGATGGTATCCGCAACGGACAGCGTGCTCAAGTCCTCCTCGGCGTCACAGGCAGCGGCAAGACATTCACCGTAGCAAACGTTATTGCACAACTGAAACGGCCCACTCTGGTAATGAGCCATAACAAAACACTGGCCGCACAACTCTATGGAGAGTTCAAACAGTTTTTCCCCGACAACGCCGTCGAATACTTCGTATCCTACTATGACTACTATCAGCCCGAAGCATACATCCCAGCAACGAACACATATATTGAAAAAGACCTGGCCATAAACGATGAACTTGACAAACTACGGCTTCGGGCCTCGTCGGCTCTCCTCAGCGGACGACGCGACGTCATCGTCGTTTCCTCCGTCAGTTGCATCTATGGTATCGGCAACCCCGACGAATTCCAGAAAGGTACCATTCATATCCATTTGGGTGATCATCTCACACGCGATTCTCTGCTCCTCCGACTTCTCGACGCACAGTACACACGAAACGAAATCGAATTCATCAACGGACGCTTCCGTGTAAAGGGCGACACCGTCGATGTCTACCCTTCCTTTGCCGACTTCTGCTACCGTATAGGTTTTTGGGACGACGAAATAGAAACCCTCGAGACATTCGACCCCATCAGCGGCCAACGCATCGAATCATGCAATGAGGTAACAATATACCCCGCCTCCAACTTCCTCACCAACAAGGAAAATCTCGCCTCAGCACTGCTCAACATCCAACACGACATGTTCGAACGGCGCGACTACCTCAACTCCATCGGCAAGCACCTCGAAGCCAAACGACTCGAAGAACGAGTCAACTACGACATCGAAATGATTCAGGAACTAGGCTACTGCAGCGGCATCGAAAATTACAGCCGCTATTTCGATGGGCGCGAGCCAGGCAGCCGTCCTTTCTGTCTCCTCGACTATTTCCCCGACGACTTCCTTCTCGTCGTCGACGAAAGCCACGTCACCATCCCTCAAATAGGTGCCATGTTCGGCGGTGACCGCAGCCGTAAAACAGCACTCGTTGAATACGGGTTCCGACTGCCTTCAGCCCTCGACAACCGGCCTCTGCGATACGAAGAATTCTACAACCTTACCGGACAAACCATATACATCAGCGCCACTCCTGCCGAATACGAGCTCTCAGAGTCTGAAGGTGTAGTCGTCGAACAAGTCATACGGCCCACCGGGTTGCTCGACCCTATAGTTGAAGTTCGGCCCGCAGTCAACCAGGTCGACGACCTCTTAGAACAAATCGAAGACACTGTGGACCGTGGCGAACGCGTACTCGTAACCACCCTCACCAAGCGTATGGCAGAAGAGCTCTCCTCTTACCTCATCAATCTCGGCATCAAAACAGCATACATTCACAGCGATGTAGACACTTTAGAACGTGTTGAAATCATGCGCGACCTGCGTATGGGCGTATACGATGTCCTCGTCGGAGTCAACCTCCTTCGCGAAGGCCTCGACTTGCCCGAAGTATCGCTCGTTGCCATCCTCGACGCCGACAAAGAAGGTTTTTTGCGAAGCGACCGCGCTCTCATCCAAACCATTGGACGAGCCGCACGCAACGTCCACAGCCGAGCCATCCTGTACGCAGACCACATCACCGGATCAATGCAACGAGCCATCGACGAAACAAACCGACACCGCGAAAAGCAAATCCGCTACAATATGGAACACGGCATAGTTCCTCGACAAATTGTCAAATCCACCGAAGCCATCATCGGACAGACCTCCGTCATTGAAATGGCCGCAGAGACAAGCTCCGACTCGCCTGTCGGCCTCTCCGACAGCCTCAACAATGCTCAGCTCGCTGCTAGTCCCTACGCCATGAATACACCCTCAAAAGGTTCTCACTCCAACAATTCACGTCCGAAACCTTATGTCAACAACGTCAGCAGCATACTCTCTGCCAACGAGGACTCTACAGACGAAAACCAACATCCATCAAATATCGAAACTCGAACCAAAGCCCAACTCCGCAAGGACATTCGAGAAGCACAACGCAAAATGCAGCTTGCTGCCAAAGAAATGGACTTCCTTACTGCCGCACGATACCGCGACGAAATCCGCGCAATGCAGGACGCTTTAGACTCCGCACGCGGCAACTAAGCCCCAACGCCCTCAACACCAACTCATTTCTATCCATGGACGCTCTTTCCAAAAACCAACTCAAAAACCTCCTCGCCTACACCACACAAAAAAAACAACTCGACGAAAACCTCTTTGTCGTCGAAGGCGAAAAAATGTGCAACGAAGCCCTCAACGCCTCAGCGCACATCATAATCACATGCGCAACTGCCGACTACTACAACAGCCACAACATCGGCAATAGCTCTCAAAAAAACTATATCGTTACTAACGACCAACTATTACGGCTTAGTAACATGAAGAGTCCCAACAAAGTATGGATGCTCGTCGAGCGGCCGATAATTCCGCTTCCCATAAAAGCCTCACTTACCATTGCTCTCGACTCGTTACAAGACCCTGGCAATATGGGAACCATCATGCGTATCGCCGACTGGTACGGCATACGACATATCGTCTGCAGCCGCAATACAGTCTCTTGCTACAATCCTAAAGTTGTGCAAGCATCTATGGGTGCCATTTTCCGTACCAGAATTGACTATCTCGAACTTACAGAATGGCTCAACGATCAGGCCACTCTTGGAACTCGCATTTACGGAGCGACTCTTGACGGCACCAGCCTCTACAACACGCGTTTCGACAAGCCCGCTGTCATCGTCGTCGGAAACGAAGGTGCTGGCATATCCCCCAATGTAGCTTCCTGCATCGGGCAACGCATAACAATACCAAATATCGGAGGAACTTGCGAATCTCTCAATGCTGCTGTCGCAACAGCCATAATCTGCTCCGAGTTCTACCGGTAGCAGTCTTCTTTCATCAGGTATTCGCAAACATACTGTCTTACACCATCCTCCACATTTGTCATCAGTCCAGCATAGCCCGCAACACGCAGCTTTGACAAATCAGCCTCTGTAAAATACTGATACTGTCTCTTAACAGAATCAGGCATATCTATATACTCTATAACAGGATCGACGCCCATCGCCTTAGCCACACATTTTGCTACCATGTTGTAAGATGTCGCACAGCCTGTACCAACATTATACAGACCTCTCACATCTTTGTGTTCCAGCATCCATAGCATCACGTCCACGCAGTCACCAACCCAAACAAAATCCCTCTTCTGCTCGCCATCGCCACATTCATCACGGTAAGACTTGAACAACCTTACCTTTCCCTTTGTCCGAATTTGCTCGTAGAAATGGCGCATCACGCTCATCTGCATCCCCTTGTGGTACTCGTTAGGGCCATAGACATTGAAGAACTTCAGACCGACAACACCCGTTCCGCCTTCGCCGAAACGTGAATCGGCAGCAATGAACTTGTCAACAGCGTTCTTGCTCCACCCATACGGATTCAACGGACTCAGCTGCTTAATAAAAGCCAAGTCGTCACAATCCTTAAAACCCATCTCTCCATCTCCGTATGTAGCTGCCGACGAAGCATATACCATCCTTACTCCTGTCTTCTGGCAAAATTCGTACAATTCAACCGTCAATCCGAAATTGTTTTCTGCTATGAAGTCCACATCTGTCTCTGTAGTCGACGAAATGGCTCCAAGATGCAGTATTCCTTCAATTTTTCCGACATGGTCATGAACAAATCCCATCAGATTGCGAGGTGGCACATAGCGAACAGCTCCACGTTTGGCTACGTTCTTCCACTTAGCCTCCTCACCAAACGTATCCACAGCAACAAGTTCCTCATATCCACGGCTCTCCATCTCCGCCAGCAGGTTCGAGCCTATAAAACCTGTTGCACCGGTTATTATGTACATACCTCTCCCTTTTTGCTTTATCTCTTCACTGCCGTAAACTCGGCGCTGCCCGGTATCGCAACTCCCGCCACGCTTGCACTCAGCGATGCAGTTCCACTGATAACACCATCCGTCGGGGCTGCAACCACAGGTACCGTAACAGTAATAGAAAGGTCATAGCCCGCAATACTCTGTTGTGCAAGAAAAGGATCCACGTGCAGTCCTGATGCATTTGCATATCCGTCAATTGTGCGGTTAGACATTGTAAGGATTACCTCGTTACCGTCTCCATTCCTTACGCACGTAGCCTCCATTTCAGGCAACGGTATTGGCGTTTCGCCAAGTATCGGCAACGTCATACTGGCATTAATAGAAACATCATATGTCCCTAAAAAGTCAGCAGCATAGTCGGTCTGACGTGGTTGTTCTTCGTTTACATCATCTTTTTTACACGACACAAATGCAAGCAAAGAAACTGCAAGCAAACAAGTTAAAAATTTTTTCATCGTTTTATGGTTTTATTATTTATCTGCAAAGATAGTTAAAAAAATAATGCTATAATAAAAAACATCCAATTTTTCTATACAATCATAAATATCAGACAGATGAGCAAAAGCATCAAGAACGGACACTCAATTGCAAGTCAATGATATTCACTAACATGACATATATTTTTCTTTATTTACGATTCTTCCCTATGAAAATTGGCGATCCTTCTATTGTTCATTGACAAACAGACTTATTTCCTCCATAGCTTCGTTTGCCATTGTTTCCTCAATCATCATATATTCGCTTGTCGCTCCTGTTTCACAATGCTGGAACAAATGGTTAAGGCCAGCCATGAGCCTAATTCTGGCTCTTCCATCGGTAGCAGCTTCTATTGCTGCGAGGTTTACCGGCAGAACCTGACAGTCGCGGTCTCCTCCCATGGCGAGTATCGGACATCTGACTTTGTGCAGATATTCCCTGCTATCTAACGTCACAAAGCACCTCATCCATGCCATCTGCATTTGCATGGCCAAACCCGTGAGGTCACTTTTGCGAAGGAATACCATCTTGCGCTGCTCGGAGGTCATATCCTTACATTTCTCGCTTGCTATTGCATTCAAGACCTTATTGTAATCATCCAAAGCGACGGTATCAATAGCTTTGAAAAAGCTGTTCATTACGTCAAGTCTGACATCGATGAACTCTTTCGGGACTCCGTTCAGTTCAAACAGTCTTTCGTTCTGCTGCAGCAGCACATCCGCTCCCGTTGTCCCCTGTCCGGCCATCATGACTATAAAGGCGACCCTTCTGTTGTGTGAGGCAACTATTGGAGCAATAAGTCCTCCCTCGCTATGGCCTACAATGCCCACTCGTTTCGGGTCAATCGACTTCTGCTTGCGCAGAAAATCGAACGCGGCCTCTGCGTCGTCAGCAAAATCCAGCGTGGTGGCGTCATTCACCTCTCCCTTTGAGCCGCCCACGCCCCTATCGTCGTACCTCAGCACCGCTATTCCCCGACGAGTCAGATAATCGGCAAGGACAAGAAAAGGCTTGTGCCCCATCAGTTCCTCGTCGCGGTTCTGCTGGCCACTGCCACTCACAAGCACCACTGCCGGCCATGGCCCTTTGCCCTCCGGTATGGTCAACGTTCCTGCCAGAGTCACCCCTGCCTTTCTGCGTTCTATGACAACCTCGTGTTCCGTATATGGAAACGGAGCATGAGGTGTCTGCGGGCGCACGAGGGCAAACATCGTGTCGGTCGGTTCGAAAACAATTTGGGTTTTCAATAGCCCCTGACGGAAAACACCTGTAAACATATTCGTTCCGGAATTCCACACCAATGTAAGGCGGACTCCCGACGCGCTATGGTTAATGCGTAGCGTATCATTCTCGAAACTCCATTTTGTGGGCGTCATCGGTTTGGCACTCTGCATCGGACTGTAAAGAACTGGCGCATTCTCCGCAAACGTGATGTTTATTGGCAAATTCGCCTCTTCTATCATTCCGATCCACCATTTCCCGTCGAATTGAGACACATCGACCTTTTGCGCCACAGCATTTCCGCAACACAATATCAGCATACATAGGGTTACAATGTATCTTATTGATTTCATCTTTCTCTCCATTTTAATGTTTCAACCAAATGAGCAATATCTTCCTGCAGATATTCAAGCACAGGGGCCAACGAATCGTTGTTAGGAACACAGTTTATGTAGAGCGAGCCGCGCAGGAACCGGCTCACACTATCTGTAGCCCAGAACTGAAATGTCGACGCCACATTCTGACCCTGAAGCCGATACGTGGTAGCATACACGCGGTCTGTGTTGTTTACAAACTGGCGTTCGTCAACTCCCGACGAGAAGCCGAAATGCTTGGACAGTAGCTGATAGGAGGTATCAACTTCTGCAGCCAAATCGGAAAGGCCGTTTATCTTTTTGTATGTAAGGAATATTACGCCGTTCCATTGCGGATAGGTGACGTCTATCCATGTCACTCCTTTGGGAGCGTCCTTCTCCCCCACCTCGGCACACTGGTTGGCCTCGAAAATGATTGGGAAAGTGTGGAAAGGCTTTTCGTGCGAAATAGCAACCATAGTGTCACCCTGCCATATCAGCGTGTCGGGAATAGGCATGGTATCAACCAGCCAGTATTTGTGTTCAGGTAAGTCAATACGCATATATCCCTTGGGTTTAGGCGTATAATTGTCTCCTCCTCCGCATGAGACAATCATCAACGACAAAACAATCATTGTCGAAACAACAATCCTTTTCTTCTTTTTCATAATAATTAGTTATTTTTGCAACAAAATCCATTCACACCTTGAATAAATTAGAATTCATATTAAGAGCTAAGGATCAATATTCTATACAATCCCCATTTCTCTTCGACCTTTACTCCAATGTCATCGCTCCGCATGTGGACAGACATTCGCTCGCCTCACTGGCCATCAGCAACAGCGACCTCTATGCACAACTCCTCTTCAAACTCTCCGACCACTACCGCGCCTCTGCCATCAAACTCGATGGCTGGACTCTCGACAATATCTTGCAGACTCCACAGGGCGACCTCATCGGACTCTTTCGTCAACCTCATCACAACAAGACCAGCGAATCACAATGGGCACACCTCGTCAACACCCCATGCGTCACCCTCTCTGTAGACCTCTTCCACACTGGACTTGTCTTCACTTCGCCAAAACTCTCAAAACAGCACTGGCTTCTGCGATAGTAAAATTCTCGCGACTCAGTAGTTCAGTTTTTCAAGCATCGGGACAAACTTACAGTCACCGAATTTCTGCACAGATATATCTCCAATGTCGTCACCTTGCTTAACAATATGCAGCATCTCCTGATGCTCGCTGCCTACAGGAATCACCATAACTCCACCTTTTTTCAGCTGCCTCAAAAGGGCCTCAGGTATCTTGGGCGCACCACAAGTCACCAGCACCCTGTCGAATGGTCCAAATTCAGGGAGGCCGGCATAACCGTCACCCAAAAAACACTTTGCCTTGTAGCCCAGTTCTTTCAGTCGCTTCGTACTCTCGTCATACAGCTCTTTCTGACGCTCTATCGTATACACACTCAACCCCATCGCACAAAGAACCGCAGTCTGATATCCGCTACCTGTACCGACTTCCAGCACCTTCATTTTTGGCTCTGCAGCGAGCAGTTGACTCTGAAATGCAACTGTTGAGGGTTGCGATATTGTCTGTCCGCAACTGATAGGCAAAGCCTTGTCCTCGTACGCCATATAATCCAGCATTGTCTCCAAAAAAAGATGACGTGGCACCTCGTTTAGCGCATCCGTCACCAGCTTGGAGTCTATGCCTTTTGTACGGAGTTTCTCCACCATCTCCGCACGCCAGCGTTTATGTTTAAAAGTATCCAATATATCTAAGGTTTGACGGGATATACCGTTAACGGTCCATCGCTTTGAACCCCTGTGCCACCAGCGTGATTGTGGTGTTCTGTGGGGTAACCATCACCGCAGGCATCCCTTTCTCGGTTATATGTCCTATTATATGCACACCTTCCATATCCTTCACCTTTTCATAGTCGCACTGGTCTATGGTGAACAGAAGCTCATAGTCGCCACCTCCATTCAGGGCATTCGATACCGGCAGCATATTCTTGTTCATCTCGCTACACACTCTCGTGGTTTGGTAGTCTATCGGTATTCGCTCCTCGTATATTTCACATCCGCAGTTCGAATCCTTGCAAACATGAAGCAGTTCCGATGCCAAACCGTCGCTCACATCAATCATCGACGTCGGCACCACGCCCTTTTCTCTCAATGATTTTACTATATCAAACCGAGGCTCTGGCTTCAAATATCGTTCGAGCACGTAGTCATAAGAATCCAAATCTGGCTGGAAATTCGGATTTGCCTGATAGGTGACCTTCTCGCGTTCCAGTATAAGCAGGCCCGAATAGGCGCTACCCAGGTCACCGCTTACGCATATCAGGTCGTGAATCTTAGCTCCACTACGGTATGCTATTTCCGCCTTTTTCGCCTTGCCCACTGCGGTCACGCTTATTACCATTCCAGAGCGGCTACTTCCGATGTTGCCGCCAACAAGGTCCACGTCGTAGCGCTCGCAACACAGCCGTATGCCAGCATACAGTTCATCGAGAGCCTCCACCGAATACCGGTTCGACACCGAAAGACTTACTTCCACCTGCGTCGGAGTTCCGTTCATCGCTGCCACATTGCTTATTGCCACACTCACTGCTTTGTAACCCAAGTGTTTCAATGGCGTGTACATCATGTCGAAATCAACACCTTCCGCCAACGTGTTCATCGTCAGCAGTGTTTTCTCTTCTCCCTCGCCAAGCACTGCGCAGTCGTCACCTACACCCTTTATCGTCGACGACCGATGGATCTCGAATCCATCGGTCAGTCTGTCGATAAGTGCAAATTCGCCAAGGGTTTCAAGCTCGGTTCTTCCCTCTTGGTATTCTAATCCGCTCATTTCACGAATTTAAAGTTCTTGCCAAGATAGTATGCCTGATCGCCTAAGCTCTCTTCTATACGCATCAGCTGATTGTACTTGCATATGCGGTCCGTGCGGCTAGCCGAACCAGTCTTTATCAGTCCTGCATTCATTGCCACCACCAAATCGGCTATCGTTGTATCTTCCGTCTCACCGCTTCTGTGGCTGATAATGGCCGTATAGTTGTTTCGCATTGCAAGGTTAACCGCGTCTATCGTCTCCGTCAAGGTTCCTATTTGGTTAAGCTTTATAAGTATCGAGTTCGCCACCTTGCGGTCCAATCCCATTTTCAGACGTTCCACGTTGGTAACAAACAAGTCGTCGCCTACAAGCTGGCAACAATCTCCTATTGCGTCAGTATGCAACCTCCAGCCGTCCCAATCGTCCTCTGCCATGCCATCCTCTATGCTGATAATAGGGTATTTCTGAACCCAGTCTTTCCAGAAGTCACTCATCTGCTGCCGTGTAAGCTTCTCGCCACTGCTCCATTTCAGGTGATACACATTCTCCTCCGGCAGATAGAACTCCGATGCGGCAGCGTCTAATGCAATATACACATCCTCACCCGGTCGATAGCCTGCCTTCTCTATTGCCTGAAGTATGCACATAATGGCTTCTTCGTTCGAGCCCAAATTAGGCGCAAAACCGCCCTCGTCGCCGACATTGGTCGACATGCCCTTACTCTTCAACACACTGCGCAGATTATGGAACACTTCAGCTCCCATACGCAGCGCTTCGGAGAACGATGGAGCGCCGACAGGCATAATCATGAACTCCTGGAAGTCGATGCTGTTGTCTGCATGCGAGCCACCGTTAAGGATATTCATCATCGGCACGGGAAGCGTATACGCATTCACTCCGCCAAGATAGCGGAACAGCTCTTGGTTTGACTCCATTGCAGCAGCCTTCGCACAAGCCAGAGAAACACCCAATATGGCGTTGGCTCCCAAACGGCTCTTGTTCTCAGTACCGTCAAGCTCTATCATCTTCATGTCTATACTCTTCTGTTCGCTGACGTACATCCCGCGCAACTCTTCGTTCAACACATTGTTCACGTTCTGGACAGCCTGCAGTACACCTTTTCCCATATACTGAGACTTGTCTCCGTCGCGCAATTCGCAGGCCTCATGCACTCCTGTCGAAGCTCCGCTCGGCACTGCTGCCCGGCCCATAGCTCCTTGTTCCGTAAAAACCTCGACCTCTACTGTGGGGTTGCCGCGAGAGTCGAGTATCTGGCGGCCCCTGATTCCTATAATCTGTGACATAATTCTGAATTTTATAATATTAAATTACTTTAACGTTACACCTTTATTATTATTGCACTTTCATCCTATTTTTTTCCTTTTCCCTAAAAATCGGTGTGTTCGACATCTATACAGTGTCCAATGGCAGCGCCGTCGTTCGTTCCAATCCACGTTGTTGACACCCTCAAACATTCTCCAAACAAGGAACATGTCAACGATTCAGGCTCACTCATCGTTTATTGCACAAAATGCCACGTTTACATACCAAGGAAGAAGTATGTCATCTTTGATAACGGCTTGCTTAAGACAGAAGAAGGAGTGTGGAAAAATATCCACACTCCTTCTTCCTTATTATTTTATTTGCCTTACTCAGCCTTGGGCTCTTCAGCTGCAGGAGTTTCTGCAACGGGAGCTTCGGCTCCTTCAGTCTTCTTGCTGCCACGACCACGACGTGTGCTCTTAGACTTCTTGGTCTTGGGCTCTTTCAGCATATTCTCGTTGTAATCAACCAACTCGATGATAGCCATTTCTGAATTGTCACCCTTACGGATTCCAGTCTTAAGGATACGGGTGTATCCACCAGGACGGCTGGCAATCTTCTGTGAAACCTCACGGAACAGTTCGTTCACGGCTTCCTTGCTATGAAGATAGCTGAAAACAATACGACGGTTATGAGTCGAATCCTCTTTCGAGCGATTGATAAGCGGTTCTACATATACTCTTAAGGCCTTGGCTTTTGCCAAAGTCGTTTCCACTCTCTTATGCATTATTAAAGACGTGGCCATATTGGACAGCATCGCAATTCTGTGCGAATGTGTTCTTGACAAATGATTTACTTTGCAACCGTGTCTCATGATTATTATTCTTTATCTAATTTATACTTTGAAATGTTCATGCCGAAATCCAGGTTCTTGGAGGCAACAAGATTCTCAAGCTCAATGAGTGACTTCTTGCCAAAGTTTCTGAATTTAAGCAAATCAGCTTTATTATAGGAAACCAGATCTCCAAGGGTCTCTACCTCTGCTGCCTTAAGGCAATTCAGAGCACGGACCGAAAGGTCAAGATCTATCAGCTTGGTCTTGAGCAACTGACGGATATGCAGAGTGTTCTCGTCAAACTCCTCGACGACCTGCTTAGGCTCGAGTTCAAGAGAAATACGCTCATCACTGAACAACATGAAATGCTGTATCAGAATTGTGGCAGCCTCTTTCAGAGCCTCCTTAGGATGAATTGAACCATCGGTCTGAATGTCGAAAGTGAGCTTCTCATAGTCTGTTTTCTGCTCCACACGATAGTCATCAACGCTGTATTGTACGTTCTTGATTGGCGTATGGATAGAATCTATTGCTATCACTCCGATAGGATCACCAGGTTTCTTGTTCTCGTCCGACGGTACATAGCCACGGCCCTTCTCGATCGTAAGTTCGATCTTGAGCGATGTGGTGGGTTCCATGTGACAGATCTCGACATCCGGATTCAGGACCTGGAAACCTTGAAGAAACTCATTAAGGTCTCCAGCCTTGAGGACATTTTTCTCCTTAATCTCAAAACTGATTTTTTCAGACTCTGTATCCTCCACCTGACGGCGAAAACGTACCTGTTTAAGGTTGAGGATGATGTCTGTCATATCCTCTACTACTCCAGGAAGCGAGGAGAACTCATGGTCTACTCCATCGATGCGCACCGACGTGATTGCAAATCCCTCGAGCGACGAGAGCAACACACGACGTAATGCATTACCGATGGTGATACCATAGCCAGGCTCAAGAGGACGAAATTCAAATGTTCCCCTGAAATCGTCAGCTTCAAGCATAACGACCTTGTCTGGTTGTTGAAAAGCTAATATAGACATTTACTGGTTCCTTTCTAATCTTGATTCTAAAAATTGTTTTGAGTTTCCCCCTAACAGCTATTACTTGGAGTAAAGCTCAACGATAAGCTGCTCGTTGATGTTCTCAGGGATGTCTGCACGCTGAGGATAGTTCATGAACTTTCCTGCCATTGCATTGTCGTCCCACTCAAGCCATGGATAGCTCGTCGAACGTGATGCCAACGAATCAGTAATTACTTCGAGCGATTTCGAACGTTCGCGAACGGAAACGATATCTCCCTCTTTCAAAGAATAGGAAGGAATATTGACAACAGCACCGTTAACAGTGATGTGGCGGTGCGACACAAGCTGACGGGCCTGTGCACGGCTACGTGCTATACCAAGGCGATATACCACGTTGTCGAGACGTGACTCTATAAGCTGCAAAAGTACCTCACCTGTGATACCTCCACGACGAGATGCTTCTTCGTATATTTTTACAAACTGGCGTTCGAGAATGCCATAGGTATACTTCGCTTTTTGTTTCTCCTGCAACTGGATTCCGTATTCCGAAATTTTACCACGGCGTTTGTTCTGACCGTGCATTCCAGGTGCATAAGGTTTTCTTTCGTAGTTCTTGTCAGGACCGTATATCGTCTCATGGAACTTTCTTGCAATTTTGGTTTTTGGACCTGTATATCTTGCCATTATTTTACTGTTTTTTAAAGTTGAAAATGAATTTTGAAGAGAAATTGACTTCTGATTTCGAAATTCTTACCCCAAAACAAATTACACACGACGACGTTTCGGGGGACGGCAACCATTGTGCGGAAGCGGGGTGATGTCAACAATCTCTGTAACCTCTATTCCACAGCCGTTGATTGCACGTATTGCAGATTCACGTCCTGAACCAGGTCCTTTAACAAAGACCTTTACTTTTCTTAGGCCCAAATCATAAGCAACTTTACCGCAATCTTCCGCAGCCATCTGTGCAGCATACGGAGTGTTTTTCTTCGATCCGCGGAAGCCCATTTTTCCAGCTGACGACCAAGAAATCACTTGTCCGGCATTATTGGTCAACGATACAATAACGTTGTTGAAGGATGCAAAAATGCATGCTCTTCCTTGAGGTTCAACTTTTACGACTCTTTTTTTAGTCGGTTTAGAAGTTTTTGCCATAATTTTTACTTACTTGCTTGATTTTACATTTTTAACCGGCATATTATCATGCCGGCAGCTCCTCATTATGCCTTAGGAGCTTTCTTCTTGTTAGCGATAGTTTTCTTCTTACCCTTACGTGTACGTGCGTTGTTCTTCGTACTCTGACCACGAAGCGGCAAACCAAGACGATGGCGGATGCCACGATAGCAGCCAATATCCATAAGACGTTTGATGTTCATCTGAACTTCCGAACGAAGAGCTCCCTCTACCTTATACTCATCATTGATGATGGTACGAAGTGTGTTCTGCTCATCGTCTGTCCAATCCTGAACTTTCTTGTTCTCATCGATACCGGCCTTAGCCAGAATTTCAGAAGCAAGGCTTCTGCCGATTCCGTAGATATAGGTCAGACCTATAACACCACGCTTGTTTTTGGGTAAGTCAATACCTGCAATTCTTGCCATAAATTGATAATACTTTTTTTGTTAATTAACCCTGTCTTTGTTTGAATTTAGGGTTTTTCTTGTTGATTACATAAACAATCCCTTTGCGACGAACAACTTTGCATTCGGGGGATCTTTTCTTTACAGAAACTCTTACTTTCATTGTATTGATAATTAATCTGTTTTTCTTCTTATTTGTGACGATATGTGATTCTTCCCTTCGTAAGGTCATAAGGAGACATCTCTATTTGGACCTTGTCGCCAGGCAGAATCTTTATGTAGTGCATTCGCATCTTTCCAGATATATGCGCAATTATAACGTGTCCATTCTCTAATTCAACACGAAACATGGCATTACCGAGCGATTCCACCACGGTACCATCCAATTGTATTGAAGCTTGCTTAGCCATTTGTTCCCTCCAATATTGTTTTATTTGACTTCTATGATTTCAAACGAGGAAAGAATCTCTGGACCGTCTGCTGTGATCGCTACAGTATGCTCAAAGTGAGCAGCAGGCTTTCCGTCCTTCGTACGGCAGGTCCATCCATCGGTACTCGAAAACTTGACATTTTTCGACCCCATAGTAATCATAGGCTCGATAGCGATGACCATGCCTTCTTTAAGCAGTGCTCCTGTACCTTTGACGCCATAGTTCGGAACATTCGGCGATTCGTGCATCTTAAAGCCTACTCCATGACCGCACAACTCGCGGACCACACCGTAGCCGTTCTTCTCGGCATGCATCTGAACAGCATGTCCGATATCACCTATTCTGTTGCCGGGGCATGCCTTTCCGATTCCCAAAAACAGACATTCACGGGTTACGGTCAGCAAACGTTGCATCTCCGGAGAAATCTCTCCAACAGGAAAGGTATATGCCGAATCTCCAACATAGCCATCCAACTCAACGACGCAATCGACAGAAACATTGTCTCCCTCTTTGATGAACAAATCTCCAGGTATGCCGTGAACCACTACATCGTTTACGGAAATACACAAAGCGGAAGGGAAACCTTCGTAACCCTTGCACAGCGGGATGCCACCATTGTCGCGAATGAACTGCTCCCCTATCTGGTCAAGAAACCGCGTTGTCACACCCGGACGTATATGGCAGCCCACCTCAGCCAGCGTTTTGCTGACGAGGAGGGCAGCCTTACGGATAAGCTCAATTTCTTCTATGGTCTTCAGTACAATCATCAATATTGAACTTTATGCCTGGATTGACATTGATGTACGGCCTTTGATACGACCGGTCTTGGTCAGACCATCGTAGTGACGCATCAACAAGTGGCTTTCGATCTGCTGTAAAGTATCAAGGATGACACCTACCATAATCAATAACGATGTACCGCCGTAGAACTGGGCGAACTGTGTATTGACTCCAAAGAGGCGGATAATGGCAGGGAGTACAGCCACGATAGCAAGGAAAAATGAGCCAGGAAGAGTAACCTTCGACAGTATGTCTTCCAAATACTCAGCTGTTTTCTTGCCAGGCTTTACACCAGGAATGAAACCACCATTCTTCTTCATATCGTCAGCCATCTGGTTGGGGTTGATAGCAATTGCTGTGTAGAAATAGGTAAACAGAATTACCAGGACTGCAAAAACAACATTGTACCAGAATCCGTTGTAGTCGGCAAATGCCATGGCAAACTTAGACGGAGTATCATTGTTGAATCCCATGATCGTGATAGGGATGAACATGATAGCCTGTGCAAAGATGATTGGCATGACACCTGCAGCATTAACCTTAATAGGTATGTACTGACGAACTCCACCATACTGCTTGTTTCCGACAATGCGCTTTGCATACTGCACCGGAATACGGCGAGTACCTTGCACCAAGAGAATAACCAGCAATATGACAGCGAGAAGAACTACAATTTCGAAAAGGAACATCACGAGTCCGCCGCTTTCTGTCAGGCGAGCCATAAACTCGGCTGCCAAAGCAAAAGGCAAACGGGCGATGATACCGACCATAATGAGGAGAGAAATACCGTTGCCTACACCCTTGTCGGTGATACGCTCTCCCATCCACATTACGAACAACGTACCGCATATCAGGATGATGATGCTGGATACCCAGAAGAACGTGGAGGGGCCGGTCCCGTCAAACGGATGAAGTGCCGTGGAAGAACCCTGCAGCTGGTACATCATGTTCGTTATATAGGCGGGAGCCTGAAAACCGGTGATAGCTACAGTAAGGATTCGTGTAATCTGGTTCATCTTTCTACGACCACTTTCTCCATCGCGTTGCAGCTTTTGGAAATAAGGCACTACCATTACAAAAAGCTGTATCACGATGGAAGCAGTGATGTATGGCATGATACCTAATGCAAAAATGGAGGCGTTCGAGAAAGCACCACCCGAGAACATATTCAACAGTCCCAACAGACCCTCGGAACCCTGTTTTTGAAGGGCTCCGAGTTGCGAGGGGTCGACACCAGGAAGGACGACATAAGATCCAATACGATAGACGAGTACCAAACCAAGGGTGTAAAGTATTCTCTTACGCAGGTCCTCTATCGACCAAATGTTTTTGAGTGTCTGGATAAATCTCTTCATTGTTAAGTTTATCTGTTAATTTATTTTTCAATGACTGTAGCGACGCCGCCCTTGTCTTCGATGGCCTTCTTTGCACTGGCCGAAAATGCGTGTGCCGTTACATTTATTGTCTTGCTAAGCTCGCCACGGCCCAGAATCTTGATTCTGTCTTTCGACGAAATCAGACCGTTCTGTTTGAATACCTCAGTATTGAAATCAGTAATGTTCTTTGACTCGGCAAGGTTGTTGAGAAGGTCGATGTTGATTCCGACATACTCAACACGGTTGATGTTCTTGAAACCGAATTTTGGAACACGACGATACAAAGGCATCTGACCGCCTTCATAACCAATCTTTGCATGGTAGCCCGAGCGAGACTTTGCACCCTTATTACCACGTGTGGCCGTACCGCCTTTGCCTGAGCCTGCGCCACGTCCGATACGTTTTGAGTGCTTAATGGAACCTTCTGCGGGTTTGAGATTGCTTAAGTTCATTATATTATCCCTTTCAAATTTACTTAGTTACTGATTAGATTTCTTCGACAGTAAGCAAATGCTTCACTTTGTTGATCATACCAAGAATCTGAGGAGTAGCCACAACCTCACGAGTATGGTTGATTTTCCTCAGACCAAGAGCCTCAAGAGTTCTTTTCTGGTCAGCGGGACGACCGATTTTACTTCTGACTTGTTTTATTCTCAATTTCTTTTCTGCCATAATTTCAGCCTCCTATAATTAACCGTTAAAGACTTTGTCGAGAGAGATACCTCTAAGCTGTGCTACCATGTATGGATCCTTCATCTGAAGCAACGCATTGATCGTAGCTTTAACAACGCTGTGAGGATTTGACGAGCCCTTGCACTTTGCAAGCACATCCTTTACGCCAACGCTCTCAAGGACAGCACGCATAGCACCACCGGCAATAACTCCAGTACCAGGAGCAGCAGGTTTCAGGAAAACGCGTGCACCACTGTATTTTCCACTCTGTTCATGAGGGATAGTACCCTTCAGGACCGGGACTTTGATGAGGTTCTTCTTGGCGTCGTCTACACCTTTCTGAATGGCTGCCTGGACTTCTTTGGCTTTGCCAAGTCCATATCCTACAACGCCATTCTCGTTTCCAATGACGACAATAGCAGAGAAACTGAAAGTTCTACCGCCCTTGGTAACCTTGGTTACTCGATTGATTGCGACAAGACGATCTTTGAATTCGATTTCGCTTGATTTTACTCTTTTTACGTTTACTTCTGCCATATCTAATTAGAATTTTAAGCCGCCTTCACGGGCTGCGTCTGCTAACGATTTAACACGACCATGATACAGATAACCATTACGGTCGAATACCACGGAATTAATACCAGCAGCTATAGCACGCTCAGCAACAAGCTTGCCAACTTTGGCTGCCATTTCTATTTTCGTACCACCCTTTTCAACAGTCTTCTCAAGAGAGGATGCTGCGGTCAGTGTTACGCCTTTAACATCGTCAATCACCTGTGCGTAGATTTCCTTGTTGCTTCTGAAAACAGACAGGCGCGGTTTTTCTGGAGTTCCTGATACCTTATGACGAATTCTGTATTTGATTTTTGTTCTTCTTATGTCTTTTTTTGTTGCCATAATAATCTTTTTTTTTGTTGATGCGTCTCCTGAGCGGCTTGATGCCGCTCTCAACTATTCAACTTTTACTTAGCAGCAGCTTTACCAGCCTTCTTACGGATAACCTCGCCCTGGAAACGGATACCCTTACCCTTATAAGGTTCAGGTTTGCGGAGCGAGCGGATTTTTGCTGCAGCCTGGCCCAATATTTGCTTGTCGATGGACGTCATCGTGATAATCGGGTTCTTACCCTTTTCAGTCACAGTCTCGACTTTGATTTCGGGAGCCAACTCGAAGAAAATCTTGTGCGAATAACCAAGATCCATCTCCATAACCTGACCTGTAGCCTGTACCTTGTATCCAACTCCGATCACTTCCTGTACGACCTTGAAACCTTCCGAAACACCTTTGACCATATTGGCAGCGAGAGCACGGTACAAACCATGCAGAGCCTTGTGTTCCTTGGAATCCGAAGGACGAGAGAAATGAAGTTGGCCATCCTCAACATTCATTGAGATGATAGGATTCACTTTCTGGGTGAGCTGTCCAAGAGGACCTTTCACAGTAAGTACATTGTCATCCGAAACAGAGACTTCGACACCTTTAGGCAATTTGATAGGTAATTTACCAATTCTTGACATTTCTATTATCTCCTCTCTTTAATTAGCTTACATAACACAAAACTTCACCGCCGACATTAAGGTCGCGAGCTTCCTTGTCGGTCATAAGTCCTTTGGACGTAGAGATGATAGCGATACCAAGTCCGTTGAGGACGCGAGGCATGTTCTCCACAGAGACGTATTTTCTAAGACCAGGACTCGAAACACGCTTGAGTTCCGAGATGGCGGACATCTTGGTTACTGGATGATATTTAAGGGCAACCTTGATAGACTGGTTGGGCTGACCTTCGTTCTCAAACTTATAGTTGAGAATGTAGCCTTTTTCGAACAGTATCTTGGTGATTTCCTTTTTCAAATTCGATGCAGGGATTTCTACAACTCTGTGTTTTGCCATGATGGCATTTCTCATTCGAGTCAGATAATCTGCAATAGGATCTGTTACTGTAGCCATTTATACTTTTTTTTTCAGTCTTGTAGTTTTGGAGTTCGACCAACTTGCAAGGCTGTTGTTATACAATTATATTACCAACTTGCTTTTTTAACGCCGGGGATAAGACCATTGACAGCCATCTCACGGAAATTGATACGGGAGATACCGAACTGACGCATGTATCCTTTGGGACGGCCTGTAAGTTTGCAACGATTGTGCAGGCGTATTGGACAAGCGTTCTTGGGGAGCTTCTGAAGAGCTATGACAGCCTTCTCAACGTCTTCAGGTTCACCAGTGCGGACAATTTCCTTGAGAGCAGCACGCTTGGCAGCATACTTTGCCACCATTCTTTCTCTTTTGCGTTCTCTTGCTTTAATTGATTCTTTTGCCATTTATATACTATTTTTGCTGATTCTTAAATGGTAAACCAAACTGCTTGAGCAGAGACATGGCTTCCTTGTCGGTCTTGGCCGAAGTGACGAAAGTGATGTCCATACCCTGGATACGGTCGATCTTGTCGATGTCGATTTCAGGGAAAATAATCTGCTCAGCGATGCCGAAGGTGTAATTACCCTTGCCATCAAATCCTTTGTCATTGATACCACGGAAGTCGCGGATTCGGGGGATTGAAGCGGTGACGAGACGCTCGAGGAACTCGTACATTCGCTCGCCACGAAGGGTCACGCGAACGCCGATGGGCATTCCACGACGAAGCTTGAAGTTTGAAATATCTTTCTTTGATTTGGTAGGAACAGCCTTCTGGCCGGCAATGAGGGTCATTTCCTCGACACCCTTGTCGATGACCTTCTTGTCAGCTATAGCAGCCTTACCGAGACCCTGGTTAAGGGTTATCTTGAGCAGGCGAGGGCACTGCATGACAGTCTTGTACTGATACTCTTGCATCAATGCAGGCTTGATTTCCTCGTTGTATTTGGTTTTTAAAGACGGAATGTATGCCATTACTTGATTTCCTCCCCTGATTTTTTAGAATAACGAACTAATTTACCTGTTTTTTCGTCAATTCTACGGCCAACCCTTGTCGGAGTCTTACCTTCGACAACCATAAGGTTGGAGATGTGAATAGGAGCTTCCACGTCAACAATACCGCCCTGGGTGTTCTTTGCATTGGGCTTGGTATGCTTTTTATTGACGTTCACACCTTCGACGATGGCGCGGTTCTTTTCGGGAATGACCTTCAGCACCTTGGCGATCTTGCCTTTGTCGTCGCCAGCGATGACCTGAACCATGTCCCCTTTTTTAACGTGCAATTTCATTTCTTTCTTATTGATTTTATTTTTGCGAATGACACAAAATGTTTTACAATACCTCGGGAGCCAAAGAGACAATCTTCATGAACTGTTTCTCACGAAGCTCGCGAGCAACAGGACCGAAAATACGGGTTCCGCGAAGTTCATCCGATGCCGTGAGAAGAACGCATGCGTTATCATCGAAACGGATATAGGAGCCGTCATTACGACGGATTTCCTTCTTGGTGCGGACCACAACTGCCTTGGAAACAGCACCCTTCTTTATATTGCCTGACGGGAGAGCATCCTTGATAGCGACAACAATAGTGTCACCAATAGACGCATAACGTTTTTTGGTACCTCCGAGGACGCGGATACAGAGGGCGCTTTTGGCTCCACTGTTATCGGCAACAGTCATTCTAGTTTCTTGTTGTATCATGATTACTTAGCTCTTTCAATTATTTCTACTAATCTCCAACATTTGTTCTT
>CAMOFI010000015.1 GCA_946613135.1 uncultured Bacteroidales bacterium | reverse complement strand
GAGCAGACACTTCGGAGCCGGCCTGTGTGAAACGGAAGATGTTGTCGATGAAGAGCAGAATGTCGCGTCCGCCGGTTTTCTCGTCGCCGTCGCGATAGTATTCTGCAAGGGTCAGACCCGACAGGGCCACACGTGCACGTGCGCCAGGAGTCTCGTTCATCTGGCCGAACACCATGGTGCATTTCGAGTCGCGAACGGCATCGGTGTCAACCTTCGAAAGGTCCCAGCTGCCTTCCTCCATGCTTTTCTGGAATGCTTCACCATACTTTATAACGCCAGCCTCTATCATCTCGCGCAGCAAGTCGTTGCCCTCGCGGGTACGCTCGCCGACGCCGGTGAAGACCGACATGCCGCTGTATTTCTTGGCGATGTTGTTGATGAGCTCCTGGATAAGCACTGTCTTGCCGACTCCGGCACCTCCGAAGAGTCCGATTTTACCACCCTTGAGAAATGGCTGTATCAAGTCGATTACTTTGATTCCGGTATAAAGAATCTCTTGAGTTGTAGACAGATTCTCGAATTTCGGCGGCTCGCGGTGTATGCCGTATTTTTTGTCGCATACAGGTGCCGGCATGCCGTCGATGGCTTCTCCTATGACATTGAAAAGACGTCCGTTGATATTCTCGCCTACAGGCATCGATATCGGACCGCCAAGCGACACCACCTCCATGCCTCGCTGCAGGCCATCGGTGCTGTCCATTGCAATGGTACGCATGGTGTTTTCGCCTATGTCCTGTTGGCATTCAAGTATGATGTCGGTGCCGTCGGGACGTTTCACACTAAGGGCATCATAAATGTCTGGCAATGCTACGTCGTCGTCGAACGTGACGTCGATGACTGCTCCGATGATTTGAGAAATTTTACCTCTACAATTAGATTCCATATATCTTTGTATATCTTTTTAATTTTATTTTTAGTTGTTATATCGCATATAAAACCACATGACATCATATCTTGTTTGTTACCAGTGGCTTTATGGTTTGCTTTTCTTTTCGGTACGAATTTGCAAATTTACTACATTTTGAAAAAAAAACACATTTTTGATTCGAAAAAATAGTATGTTGTTTTTTAAAACGCTGATTTATATTACTTTATATATTTTTCCCGGGAGGCATCTGCAAAGGTTTTTGAGTTCGAGGCTTAGCAGTGCAGTGGCTATTTTGGGCAGCGGCAGCCCACAATGCTCTCGAATGCCGTCGGTGCCTGTTTCCGGGTGCTGCAGAAGTACGTCGTATACAGTCTTCTCGTCGCCTTCGAGTTCGGGAAACAGTGTTGTCTGGGTTCCTATATGCTTGGTGATGTGCTCCCAACCCATATTGTTGAAGAGGTCGTCGGCATTGCGGATAAGCATTGCTTTGCACGACGCAATAATTGCGTTGCACCCTGACGAGTATTTGTCGTCCACACGCCCCGGAAAGGCGAAGAGGTCGCGGTGGTAGCCCATGGCTATGTTTGCCGTGATGAGAGCTCCGCCGGAGGAAGAGGCTTCGACGACGACCGTGGCATCCGACAGGGCTGCAATTATGCGGTTGCGGACAGGGAATATGCGAGGCGATAGTGCCGTCCCGCTACGCATCTCGGTAAGAAGCATGCCGCCATTGGCAATGATGCGCTTCGCAAGATTGCGGTTCTGTGGAGGGTAGAGCTTGTCGAGCCCGTGGGCAAGAACAGCAATGGTAGGCAATGAATTGGCCAGGGCAGCCTCGTGCGCCGCAGTGTCGATGCCAAGTGCAAGACCGCTGACAACGGTAATGTTTTCTCCGTTGAATCCTGCCACAAGCCTGTTGGTCATGTCAACACCGTTAGGCGTGGCTCGTCGCGTGCCTACAACGCTGACCGAGCGTGTGGCGTTAAGGTTGGCGTCGCCAAGCGAATAGAGCAGCACGGGAGCGTCTTCGCATCCGCTCCTGTTCAGCCGTTGCGGAAACGACGCATCGGTGTAGAAATGCACTCCTATCTTGTTTTTTTCGATGAACTTGAGTTCTTTTTCGACTTCAGCAAAGACAGCCTTGCTGACAATGGCATCAACAATCTTTTTATGCCTGCCGAAAAGTGAATCCAATTCTTTTTTCGACATTTTGAAGACATCCTCGGCAGTTCCGGCGATTTCCAGCAGTTGTCTGACCGTCGCCGTACCTACACCAGGAAGCATCGTCAACGCCAATTCGTATGTGTAATCTTTTTCCAAGGGGGGTAAGGATTTGAGGGTTTGAGGGTTAGAGGGTTTGAGGGTTAGAGGGTTCGAGGGTTTGAGGGTTAGAGGGTTCGAGGGTTAAAGGTTAAAGGTTAAAGGTTAAAGAGGACAGCTACATTCGTGTAATTCGATGGTCGTGTGCGACCATTCGCGAAGATAGAGACCAAGTAAATATTCGTTCAATTCGTGATATTCGTGTTCAAATAAGGGTTTGAGGGTTTGATGGTTTTAGAGTTTTAGGGGGTGATTTTTTTGGGGGGGCAATCACTGTCGATATGCATAAAAGAACTTGCAAAATTACTATTTTTTTTTCTCTTTCGATAAAGTAGTGTATTTTTGCAAAAAAAATATGATGACAATCAACTTTCAACATAATAGCATGGTTTTGACAGACAAGTGTATACAATTTGTACCTGCCAAATATATGCTGATGGACGACACGAATCTCGACTCTTGTTTTGCCGCACTGACGGGGCAGAACTGTAATGTTTGGGTGAACTGCAAAAATGGATTTATGCGGAGACTTGCTGACTACATCAGAAAAAACTTCATCTTCGTAAAAGCTGCCGGTGGAATTGTGACCGACAACTCTGGAAGACGATTGGTGATGACACGCAACAGCCGTGCCGACCTGCCAAAGGGCAAAGTCGAAAAGGGCGAAACCATCGCAGAGGCCGCCTTGAGGGAGACGAATGAGGAAACCGGACTCCAAAACATTGAAATAGGCCGCCTAAGACTGAAAACATACCATATATACGACCTTTATGGTGGATGGCACTTCAAGCAGACATCGTGGTTCGAAATGAAAGCCTCAGACGGTCAAGCTCTTGTGCCTCAAACCGATGAGGGAATAACAGATTTGCAATGGGTCGAACCGGACGAATGGTGCCGCAGACTCAACGAGAGCTATTCTACAATGCAGATTATTGCCAAACAAATAGGTAATAATTAGACATTTGGCGTCATGAGTTGATAAATTTTGTATTTTTATGATTAGTGAAATGCCAAAATTTAGTAATTTTGCGTTTTCAAAACAATAACCCAAAAGTCAGAGAAATGAACGAAACTGCCGAACAAACAAGCACTTTCCTACTGCAGGTCAAAGCCGTAAAACTGAATAATGAGCATCCTTTTACATGGGCATCGGGAAGAAAGTCGCCTATTTATTGCGACAACCGCGTCACCCTTTCTTATCCTGAGATCAGGACCTATATCCGTCAGCGTTTTGTGGATCTCATCAACGAACATTATGGCGACGTCGATGTCATTGCCGGTGTTGCAACAGGAGGCATAGCCCAAGGTGCCCTTGTCGCACAGGAGCTTGGCAAACCTTTTGTTTATGTCCGTTCGGAAGAAAAGAAACATGGCCTCACGAACCAGATTGAAGGCGAAATCCACAGTGGGCAAACCGTAGTGGTTGTCGAAGACCTCGTCTCGACAGGAAAGAGTTCGCTCATCGCGGTCCACGCTCTTCGTGAAAAAGGATGCAACGTCAAGGGCATGGTGGCCATATTTACCTATGGACTTGCTGTGGCCGAAAAGAATTTCGAGGAGGCTAATGTCGAACTTCATACCCTCACAAACTATGACTCGCTCATCAAGGTGGCTTGTGAACAGGATTATGTTGCCGAGAAAGACCTCGAATCGCTCAAGACCTGGCGTCAGAACCCCGAACTCTGGTCGGAACAGCATATGCAAGATTAGAATGCAGGGAAAAGTGTTTCTGTAAGGTGACTTTAATTCTATAACACAATGACAGCTGAATCAAAAAAAGTTCAGGCTCAGTGTAGCGATGAAAAATTGTACGGATTTGCGTGCGATTTTCGTAATTTCCAACGGCTGTTGCCGTCTCAGGTCGAGGACTTTCAAAGCGACGGCAACACCTGCTCATTCAAGGTCGCAGGTTTCATGCAACTAACCCTTCAGTATGCCGAGCGTACGCCCTATAGCCTGGTCGCCATCACGCCGGCACACGGAAGCAGTTCGCCTATACCTTTCCGCATCATGATGAAAATCGCCCATCGCGACGCCAACTCGTGTGATGTCACTGTATGTGCCGAAATCGAAGGAGGCAACCCTATGATGACCATGATGCTGAAACCCAAACTGCGTCCTGCACTCGACAAAATAGCAGAACAGATACAATACTATTCGGCAGGACTTTGATTGGAGTCGATAATCCCAATCTATGCATAATAAGAGAGTTCCATTAGGGATTCTCTTTTTTTTTTATGGCACGCATGAAGGAGCCTTGTGTTTTTTTGAAAAAAAAACTTAAATTCTGAGAGAAAATTTGTATTTTTGCATTGTGTCATATCGGCGTTTTTTTTTGACTTGTATCACTAAATTACTAAACGTTAGTGGTTTATATAAGCCAATATGTCCTTTTTTAGAAAATAACTTCTAAAATTTTAATAATAATGAAAAAAATCAATTCTTTTGGAACTTTTATTCCTGGTAATAAGCTCAGTATCTGTTTCTGTCAGGTACATTGGTTCACGATATTCCTATAACCACAAAAGGCGATGGTTCGGTGAGCATCCATGGTTCGACCCTTACGCCTGGCATGTATGTGTATACACTGGTTGTCGACAACCAGATTGTGGACAGTAAACGAATGATACTAACCAAATAAAACTTAAAAACTATGAAAAAAATATTCTTTTTTGCGATGTTGGCGATGCTGACGATGTCAGCAAAACCACAGGACACAACCGTCTACCAGTCCGTCTTCGGCGACAGCATAACAAAATGGGAAGGGATTTTTGTGAATAATTGGGTCAAGCAATTCGCTCAAATCACAAAAAGTGACGATACCACTATTATTGATGGACAAAAGTATTACATTATAAGAGATTCAGCAGACGACGGATTTCGTGCATATTCAGGTTTCTCACCCTGTTATGTAAGAGAGAGTATGATGCATGACAAATTGTACATTCGTTTTACCATGCAATCTTACAATAATCCTCCTGTAATTACTTCGGAAATCCTTGTAATGGATCTTGCTCTACAGATTGGTGACACATTGAATACAGAAAATTGGAAACAGTGCGAGGTGATAGGGCAAAGGCCGGGTCAACCTATTATGGTCGACAGTATATTCTACATGGATGGCAGGAAGTGGATGCGTACTAATTGTATAGCACCATTCTATAGTGTGGCGAGTGTGGAATATGACACCCTGTATTTTATAGAGGGTGTGGGACCGTCTATGGGTATATGTTACCCTGACCCTGCTACCCATAAAGCATCAAATTACTATTGGCGCGCACCTGCCGTATGGTGCCATACAAAAGATTCAGTCTGGGACTTTCATTACCGATATTATTATTCAGTGGATATATTTAATGAGTATGCTTACTCCGAGACTTACTTTCAATGTGGTTTTTACGATAACGGCATAGATATAGTGCCTATAATAGATGAAAAAGGAATTGGTGTATACCCAAACCCAGCATCTGACATGTTGACTGTATATGGTTTGTCCTCACCCGAAAGCAAGTACAGGGTTGTCTCAATGTCAGGTGTTGTGGTCTCGGAAGGCTTTATTTCCGATGATAACAGCATAATAGACATGTCTGGTTTTCGCAAGGGGACTTATTTGCTATGGATTTGTGACGGAGAACAGACAACAATCAAAAAAATTGTAAAACTATGAAAAAAACAATTTTTCTGGTACTTCTGTGTTTAACCATATACGTTTCAGCTCAAAGGAGTTCAAGATATGGGAGTGATTTTGATCCTTACGGGGAATTTAGGGTTTTGACTGTGTTTGCCGACTTTATAGACGACACTGTAGAGTATTCAGTCAACGAATTATTTCCCTGTTGACCGGAAGGGTCTCTGCCCACAATCGCGAATGACATTTTTGACTATAACTCTGGTGGCAGTTTGTCAGGTTTTGTCACCAAATACTACTACGAGGCCTCGTTTGGCACATTTCTCGTTCTTGGCGATTATTATCCTTTTTTTGCAACGTTTTTTTGTGCCGTGATATAGCTGTGTTTTTTAGTTGTACACAACATAATTACTATAAATAAGGGATTTGTACAATCCTATTATCTCATTTTATTTATAAATTCAACGTATGAGACTTTAGTTAATATTTTATTCGTATATTTGCAATTTAGCATAAATGTGTTTAAAAAAGTTGTATATATATGAAAAATAGAATGTTATTCCTGATTGTGATGTCGTTTTTCAGCTCTGTTGTTGCGCAAAACATTACCAATGTAACCTTTCAACGACAGGATAAGGAAGTTACACTCACTTATGACCTCAGTAAAGATGCGAATATCAGAGTGTGTGTGTCTATCGACGGCGGCCGCTATTATGGAGACTATATCCAGAATATGGCCGGAGATATCGGGAAAAACATAAAGGCCGGCAAGGGCAAGAAGATAATAGTCTATGATTTGCCAGACTTCAGGGGGATTCCGTACGAGCCGGACTCGAACGGATACAATGCTGCCGACAGCGTGATACGCTTTTCGGTAGAGGTGGACGACGGATCGGTGGATATCAAAGTCGGCGACATGAAGTTCCGCATGATGCCCGTTCCCGGTGGCACGTTCACAATGGGGTGCACTCGTCCCGGTGGTGCCAAACACAACTACGAGGCAGAGTTTCCTACACATAAGGTCACTGTCGACACATTCTATATGGGCAAATTCGAGGTCACCCAACGCTTGTGGCAAACAGTTATGGGTACCAATCCCAGCCGTTGGACGTACAACGACAGCCTTCCGGTGGAGCAGGTGTCGTGGAACGACGCACAGATGTTCATAGCCAGACTGTCGCAGATGACGGGCTACCGTTTCCGCCTGCCTACCGAGGCAGAATGGGAATTCGCTGCCCGCGGAGGCAACCTCTCCAAAAACCATGTCTACCCAGGTCAGGATGGCGATCCGGGTTCCGTCGCATGGTATGGTATGAATTCAGGCAACATAACTCATCCTGTGGGACAAAAGAAAGCCAACGAGCTTGGACTGCATGATATGGCGGGCAATGTATGGGAATGGTGTTCCGACTGGTATGAAGCCTACACGGCAGAAGCACAGACCAACCCCCGAGGCCCGCGGCACGGAGAAAGCCGCATCCTGCGCGGCGGATGCCTCAACAGCCCTTCGTGGGGCTGCACAGTAAGCGACCGCAGCTGGTATCAGCCCGACTACGGCTATGGCTTCCATGGTTTCCGCCTTGTGCTCGATTCGGTAGAAGAACCGGTAGAAGAATAGAAATGTTCTGATGCCCAGTGTTGACTTGTTTGATGTTGATACGCTTTATAGAGTGACTATGGTGAAAATTCACGACAAGGACTTTAAACTATACATGTCAGAGCAGGAGATAAAAAGTGTTGTTGCTGACATGGCAGCAAAAATCTCTCATGATTTGCGCGACAAGAACCCGATATTCTGTCCCACACTCACTGGTGCGTTTATGTTCGCTTCCGACCTCGTCAGAGCATTGGATTTCGAAGCCGAGGTGTGTTTTGTCAAGTACAGCTCGTACAGCGGCATGAACACTACAGGAGTTGTCAATTCCGAGATGCCTTTCCCCGCAAAATGCAAAGGCCGTCATGTCGTTATTGTGGAAGATGTTGTGGATACGGGCATTACCATGGATGCGGTTCTTGCCGATCTGCATTCGATGGAGCCTGCAGGAATATATATCGCCTCATTCTTTTTCAAACCAGACAGTTTCAGGAAAGATTTCAAGATAGACTATATAGGCCGCTCCATACCAAACGATTTCATCGTGGGCTATGGCATGGATTACGACGACAGGGGACGTACACTGAAGGATGTGTATGTGCTGAATTAATGAATGTTGAAACAGATAATACAATAATCGGAAATGCAGATGAAACGACACAGAATACTATTCCTGTTTTTGCAGATGACATTGTTTGTCTCTTTGCTTGTATCGTGTCACGACGATCCCACTTTCGACGGCAATATGATTGTCGGCAAATGGGTGAGCGGAACAGAGTATTACAGATACGATGCTGACAGCACCGGAGCCACATGGGACACGTCGGACGATGTGAATGAAGATGAAGGCCAACCATTTACGTGGTCGTTCGACGAGACTACAAGCCGACTGACTTTGATACATCAGATGGAGATGGGTGCAGTGATCCCTAAGACATACACTCTTATCGCTCTCGATGACCAAGTGATGAAGTACAAAGACAATTACGATAGGATATTTGAATATAAAAGAGTGAATCAGTAGCCAAGAAAACAACGTGTTATGAATAGTGAACCATCAAAGGAAAAAAAAGAGAAACAGAAAATGAAAAAGGGATGGAAGATAACTCTTATCTCCCTCGCTTCATTGTTTGGTGTCCTGATTGTTGCTCTTGGCATCGTGGTATGGCTGGTGCTGACGCCGTCACGACTCACATCAATCGTTAACAAATTGTCCGGCAAGTTTATCCTTTGCGAGAACCATTTCGACCGTGTCGATCTTACCCTTTTCAAGACTTTTCCGTATGTGGGTCTGGATGTTGAGGGTGTTACGCTGATCAACCCGATGGAAGGCTCCAAAAACGATACGCTGGCAAATATCGGATCGGTGGGCGTGGGAATAAATATTCGTGAATACTTGAAAAATAAAAATATAGAAGTCACGAAACTGGTACTCGACAATGTCTCGGCACACTTGTATGCCAACAATGAAGGCCTTTCGAATTATGACATTTTCCCATCATCGGACGACACCACACAGTCCGAACCTTTCGAAATGCCTGAACTGGTGTCGCTAAAAAGTATACAGGTCAAACATTTAAATGCGTCATATCTTAACGACGCCCAAAAAATGGGTGCAACCCTGGGAGACCTGAACCTGGACATCAATGGTCGTTACGTGCCCGATAACATAGCAGCAAAAGTCCGTCTTGATATTGATGCAGCCGATATGTTGGTCGAAAGTGACAGTAGCACTATCGGAGCATCGATAGACGGTTTGCGCCTCAAGTTGGATGGTGTTACCAAAGGCTCGGCCGTTGACGGCGATTTGACCGTAAAGGTGAAAAACGGTCACTTTTCGAGCAACGGGCAGGAGTTGGTGAACGACGCCGTTACGGCACTTAAAGGCGACCTGCTTACAGTAGAGGGCAAACTGAAAGGCGATATTGAAAGCCGACAAGTTTTGGTGGATCGCCTTGTTGCTGATTTGAAAGGTTATCAGATACACGCCGACGGTACGGTCAACCTGCCAACCGATACAAAACCTATGTCGATGGACCTCAATTTCGGAACCAACGAGTGGGGAGTCGATCAATTGTTGTCTATGTTGCCCGATCAGTTCAAGGAATGGCAGAAAGGCATGAACCTCGATGCTGATGCTGCGCTGACGGGTACTGTCAAAGGACAGTTGACTGACAGTTTGATGCCGGCAGTAACGGCTAACCTAAAGCTGAAAGACGGCAAATTCTATGATCGCAGCCTACTGCCGTACGCCTTCAATTCTATCAATGCAGATATCAGTGCAGACATGGACCTCAATGACGGAGGCGTGAGCAACGTGCAGATTACCAAGATGTCGGCTCGCACTGGTAAAAACAATATTGAATTGACTGGCCGAATCGATGACCTCATGGGCAAAATGAATATTGACGCCAACGTCAAGGGACTGCTTTACCTGCCGGATGTCCGTCCTATGATGCCAGACGACATGAATATGGCACTCGACGGGAAAGCCCGCCTCAACCTGAAGGCTCAGACAAATCTCGAGCAACTGCAGAAAAGTGACTTTGCACATATGAAACTGAGCGGCGACATAGGTCTTACGGACGTCAAAGTGGATTATGATACCATATATGCCCAGATACCGAAAGCCAACGTCAACGTACAGTTGCCGTCAAACATGAAACGCGGATTGTTCAAGGAGCTGCTGTCGGCCACGATTACGGCAGACGCTGTCAAGGCACAACTGCCAAACAATTCGATAGACGGAACTTTGGGTAAGACACGCTTGGTGGTTGCAATAAACGACATATTCGACACTATGCAGCCCTTCAAAGTGTTGTGCGATTTTGATTTCGCATCACTTAGCGGCTCGATGGACTCGATAAGCGCGTCGATGACTGAACCCAAAGGCACGTTTGCAATGGTGCCCCATTCTAAATCGGGCGACAAAGTAAAATACGATATCAAAATGGGAAGCAGTGCGCTGCATTGTGAGATTAACGACAGTACAACAATAGACCTTGCCGGTCTTACAATCAATGGCGGAGCCAACTATGACCCCTCGAAGCCGAATGCCCTTCAGCAGTGGTCGCCGAACCTTGATGTGGATTTCAAACGCGGATATATCGATTTGGAGCAGTTTGACTATATGGTGCAGATTCCAGACATCAAGTTCAACTACAAGCCAGAGCGCTGCGAGATTGCCAGTGCCAACGTCGTTTTCGGCAATTCGGACTTCTACCTGTCGGGAGCTGTCACGGGGCTTGAGAAATGGCTCAGCCACGAGGATATGCTTAGGGGCGACCTCTATTTTACATCCAACTATACCAATGTCGACGACCTCCTCGACGCCTTCAGCGGCTTGGGAACCGACAAAGACACACTGCAGGCCCAGCGCAAGGAGGACAAAGTCGACACTGCGGCCAATCCTTTCATAGTGCCGAAGGATGTTGACTTTACCCTGCATACAAGGATAAAGGAGGCAACGGCGTTCGACAACGACCTTCGCGAAGTGGCCGGCGATGTTCAGATCAAGGATGGTGTTGCTGTCTTGAACCAGGTCGGTTTTGTGTGCAAGGCTGCGAGGATGCAGCTGACAGGCTTGTACCGCACCCCACGCGTCAACCATATCTTTGTCGGAATGGACTTTCACCTCCTCGACATAAATATCCAGGAGCTGATAGAGATGATCCCTTATGTCGACACTCTTGTGCCTCTGCTCAACGACCTCGAAGGCAACGCGGACTTCCACCTCTGCGCAGAAACCTATGTCAATGCATTCTATAAGCCAAAGATGAGCACGCTACGTGCTGCAGCCGCACTCACAGGACAGAATCTTGTAGTCCTCGACAATAAGGAGATCGACAAGATAGCCAAACTCCTTCAGCTGAAAAAATGGCGTGAAGACGACACCAAGATACACCTCGACAGTCTGGATGTTGCGATGACAGTGTTCCGCAACGAGTTGGAAGTCTATCCTTTCTTGTTGTCGCTACACAAGTATCAGATAGTTGCCGAGGGACGTCACAATACGGTAGGCAACTATGACTACCATGTAGAGCTGGTGCAGAGCCCGCTTCCGGTACGCCTTGCTGTGGATGTGTTTGGAACAATGCCGAAACTTAAATTCGACATATCGCCCAAGCTGCGATACAAAAATCTCTATCGCCCTGCCCGCAGAGACGATGTGGACAAGGAAACCTTGAGGCTCAAAGCTCTCATACGCCAGTCGCTCGAAGCCAACGTGAAAGAGGAAACAAGGGAATACCAAGGCCTTTGACGTCGCTGTGGAAACAAAACACTGGCTATAACTATAGAATCTTATGATCTTTTTGACATCCGTTCAACTCAATACATACCAAAACAAAACCAATTTTTAATGACAAAAGTATCAGTAATACTGCCTGTTTATGGCGTGGCACAATATATAGAGAAATGTGTGGATTCGTTGCTGAATCAGACCCTTGAGGAAATGCAATTCATCTTTGTGGATGACCATGGTCCGGATAACAGTATTGAGTTGGCCAAGAAGAGAATAGAGGGACATCCGCGTCAGGGTCAGTTTCTGTTTCTCAAACCGGAACATAATCTTGGAGCCGGTATGGCCCGTAATTATGGCATCCCTTATGCCGAGGGACAATATATTGCTTTTGTGGACAGCGACGACTGGATAGATCCGGACATGTTTGAAAAGCTATATTCCGAGGCTGTCGCCAATGGAGAAACAGACGTGTGCTATTGTCAGATTCGGAAAGACTTTGTCGACGGACGTCCGTCACAGACGGTGTCGAACCCTCAGGTAAAGGCAGGAATTCTTTCGGAAGACGAGAAAAGGTTTTTCCTTACACACTACGTCTCTCTGTTCTCCACCTACATCTACAGGCGCGACATGATAGTGCAGAACGAGATCCATTTCCCGGAGTCGCGTAGTGCCGACGACAGTTTTTTTGTCACTTCGGCGCTCATTTTCGCCAAGTCGATGGCTCATGTCGACCAGCCGCTGTATCACTATATCCTTCGTCCCGGCTCGGTAACCACGACAAAGGACAGCACAAAATACAAGAAACGTCTTGCCACCTTCGACACCTTGATTTCGTTTCTCAAACGGAAGGATGCCTACAACAAGTATAAGAACGAGATAGACTACATATATATAAAGAAAGGCTATTTTTCGTCAGTATTCAACTATTTGAGCAATTCTTCAGAACCCAAACGCAGCACAATAAAAGAGATACGTTCGGAGATGCAGCGTCTGATTCCTGACTATGCAGGCAACATATACTATCGTAAGAAAATGTCACTACGCATGCTCGACTGGCTGCTGCGTTGCATGCCCGGTGTAGCTATGAAAATAGTACCTGTTTATGTACGAAAGACAGGACAGGTGGTGTGAGCCTGTTTTGCGACGTTAAAGTCGGACCGTGACATATGTTTGAGGGTGTTCAGTCGTTGTAGTGTATCGCCTCCAGGTTTTCCTGAACCATGTCCTTGAGCCAGCTATAGACTTTTACGTCGTTCATGTCCATTCCGTCGAGAGCTTCATGTATCTCATCGGTGTCGAACACGAATTCTCCATCGTCGGTGATATGCTTGTATATAATATGTATGTCCTGATGAGCGGCACACAGCATCACAATGGTGCCCGACAGGTCGCCCATTGGCGGACGGTCCCAGTGGTTGTGCTGAAACCAGAATTCTAATCGTGTGCCTTTGCCTACGGTACTCTCTATTTTCATGCCACCCCCGCAGTTTTCGGTATTCATCTTTATGAGGGGCAGGCCGAGACCGACTTTTCGTGTTGTCCGAGATGTGGTGTAGGGGTCTGTGACGCGAGCAAGGAATTCGGGCGACATGCCTTTGCCGTTGTCTTCGATGGTGAAATGATATATGTTTTCTTTCAGGCTGTCGCGTATGGTCAGTTTGACGAGCGTCGAGTTGGCAGCGGTGGAGTTCTCCATGAGGTCGTAGACGTGCATTGCAAGTTCTTTCATAATGTGCTTCTTTTTTGTGGTGGAGTTAAAATTTCTCAAATTCACATATTTCCAGGTTCTTGGGAATTCCGTCAAGTACCAGCCTCACGAGAGTGGCTTTTTTGTGGAATCCCTGACGGCCTGCGGCTCCTGGATTGATATGCAGCATGTCGTATTTTTTGTCGTACATCACACGCAGTATGTGGGAATGGCCTGCCACAAAGATGTCGGGCTTTTCTGCCTCGATGACAGGTATGATGTCCTTGTCATAATGCCCAGGGTAGCCTCCGATATGTGTGATTACGATTTTGAGTTTTTCTCGTTCGATTATCTGTGTTTTAGGGATAATGTATCGCAAATCCCATCCGTCGGTGTTGCCAAACACGGCTACTGTGGGTTTGAACTGCTGAAGCTGCTCGAGCACACCAGGGCCAATGTCTCCGGCATGCCACAATTCGTCGCAGTCTTTGAAGAAGTTGTATACCTGATGAGGTATCACACCATGTGTGTCAGATAGAATTCCGATTCGTTGCACTTTGTTTTTTTAGCTACAATGAGAAAAATATGTATCTTTGCAAAATTTTTGCAAATTTACATATTTTTTTTCTGACAGATAAACAGCCATATCATAAAATGAATTATCGCGCGAATAACCATGAAATTAGCTTTGCACACTTTTCGGATGATTCAATGCGATATGCTTTTTCTTTTGCAGTGAAACTCCGCATTTCATAAACCACATCTCATAGCTATTCATGCAATATGAAATATCTTCCACAAATACTATTACTTTTTTCGTCGGCACTTTGGGGCGCGTCGTTCATCTTCACAAAGGCACTGTTTATCAACGAGAGCGCCATTTCACCGACAATCATATTGACAGGCCGAATGCTTGTGGCTACAATAGTCACGATGCCACTCCTCATTGCTACCGGACGTCTCCAGCCTATCAGGAAAGGGCATTGGCGTTTCTTCCTTATGCTCGCTTTTGCCGAACCGTTTCTCTATAGCATTTGCGAGACGGGAGGTGTGCAGCTGGTGTCTGGAAGCCTGGCGTCGATCATAGTGGCAACGATTCCGTTGTTTATCCCCTTTGCGATGTCGTTGATATACAAAGAAAAGCTACGGATGAAAACAATTTTGGGCATTGTCCTGTCGCTTTTCGGTATTGCCTTGATGTCGCTAAACAATGATCTCACCTTCACGGCAAGTCCCAAAGGAATAATTTTGCTTGGTTGTGCCGTTCTTATTGCCGTGTTCTATACTGTGACTCTTGTCAAGATTCTCGACCACTACAGTCCGATAACGATTACCGCCTGGCAGAACCTGATAGGTCTGGTCTATTTTATGCCGCTAATGTTCGTCGTCGATGGCGACAAGCTGCCTATGTTGAGCTATGATTTGCGTATGTGGCTGGACATAGCATTCCTTGGTATCATGTGCTCGACGGTGGCGTATATGTGTTTTAACTACGGCATGCGAAAGCTCGGAGCCACGGCAGGGTCGGTCTACAACAATATCATTCCTGTTTTCTCGCTCATCTTGGCGGTCTCGATAGGGCAGGAGTCGCTCAGTTGGCTCAAGGTTGCCGGCATGCTTGTCGCATTTGCCGGTCTCACCTTGGCACAACGGCCCCAGCGAAACGTTGACAAAAACGAGAAAAAGCCGCAAGCTTAAAAAATGTATGTTTTGGAGCAATAAAGAGCTTCCAGTATCGTTATATAAAATATGAACAGAAAGAGAATAAATAATATCATAGTTGTGCTTTGCCTGATGGCATTTGTCGCGTGCGACCGCTATGAGGGTGAAGTAACGGCACCGTCCTATCTTAAGATAGATGCAATGAATCTGATTGACAATCCGAGCGATTCATGGAGTCAGGAGAGCGGTTTTTTTACAAACAACATCGACGCTGTCAATGTCACGCTATGGGTTAATGGCGATACGGCAGAAACAAATCTTGGCACTTTCCAACTGCCATGCAAAATACCGGTATTACGCAGTGGCCTTATCGACTATGTGCGTGTAACCCCTGTTGTGAAGCAGGATGGCGTTGCCGGCAAACGCATCTATTATCCGTTCTATGAAATGATTACGATAGACAGTGTGCGTCTTGCCACCGATTCGGTGACCGATCTTGGAACCATCAATACACGCTACATTTCCAAGAGTATCATGAAAGTGCTTTGGAGCGAGTTTTTCGAACCCGGTCCTGGCGATATCTCAGTCGACACCTCCATGTCCGTCTGCTATTCGCTCGATAGTGTCTGTTCGGGCTACGGGTCGGGAGTGCTTAGGATAGGAGAGGACGACGACCATATCCATTTTTGGAGTGACACGACATTCCATATCGCAGACCCTACGGCAATACTATATCTCGAGTTGGACTATTGGAGCGACGTCGATTTTATGATTGGACTCAACAACCCAACCTCAGAGGGCGGACTCAACTCTATGATGTGGCACATGCGCGTGTTTGGGAAACCGTATAAAGGGTGGCAAAAACTGTATGTCAATATCGGAGCCCTATGGTCCGACAAATATCACCATTATCCGGATATACGTCTGTTTTTTACAGCCATCAATAATATAAAAGGGAAGGGCAACCTGTTCATCGATAATGTGAAACTTATTATGATGTAGCAGTATCTTGCAAGATGAACAAGCGTAGACAGACTCTGAAATATATCGTTTGGGATGTGTTTGCGGCCTTGGCTGCATGGGCCATCTTTTTCTTCTATCGTAAAGTGTCGATAGACAACGACCGTTTCGACGATGTAAACCTCGTGTTTCAAGACTCGAATTTTTGGTGGGGTATCGTCCTGCTGCCTATAGCGTGGTGTCTGTTCTACGCGTTTATGGGCACCTACAACGATGTCTATCGCAAGGCTCGACTGAAAGAGCTGCAGACTACCTTCTGGGAATCGGTTCTTGGCGTGACGGTAATATTTTTTGTCCTGCTGCTTGACGACAATATCAAGTCTTACCGCAACTATTACGTCAGCTTCATGATGCTGTTCGTGTTGCATTTCGGACTGACATATATAGGCAGGCTTATCATCACGTCGCATACCGCCCGCATGATTCATAGCCGCCGCATAGGTTTCCCCACGTTGCTTATCGGAAGCAAGGAAAAGGCCTACGAAACATATGTAGACCTTGAAAACCAAGCAGTCCATTCGGGCAACAACTTTGTTGGTTTTGTAACCATAAACGGACGCATAGACGACAGGCTTGGCAAAGTGATGCCGCATTTGGGGACAGACAGGGACATAGATGCTATCATTGAGAAGTATTCTATCGAGGAAGTGGTTTTCGCTATCGAGGATTACGAGAAAGATGTCATTAACCGTATCTTCTGCCAGCTGAACCGTCGCGACGATGTTATTGTCAAAATCACTCCGGACTTGCGCGACATTGTCTACGGTTCCGTCAAACTCAGTTCAATATTCCATTCACCGCTTATCACCATCAACCCGCGGCCGATGGAGGGGTGGCAGTATTCCGTCAAGCGCATGATGGACATTGTGCTTTCGCTCTTGGCATTAATCATCCTGTCGCCGGTATTTCTTGTTACTGCTCTGATAGTGAAATGCACATCGCCAGGACCGGTATTCTATGCTCAGGAACGTATAGGTTATCGGGGTAAACCTTTCAAGATGCACAAATTCCGCTCTATGTATGTCGATGCCGAGTCGTGCGGACCTGCACTCTCAAAGGATGACGACCCGCGCATAACACCGTTCGGACGCATAATGCGCAAATACCGCCTTGACGAAATCCCGCAGTTCTATAATGTCCTTAAAGGTACAATGTCGCTTGTCGGTCCGCGCCCGGAACGCCAGTTTTTCATCGACCAGATTGTGGAACGGGCACCCGAGTACCTTCTGCTTCAGAAGGTAAAGCCAGGCATAACCTCGTGGGGAGAGGTGAAGTTTGGCTATGCCGAAAATGTAGACGAGATGATTGAGCGTCTGCGCTACGACCTCCTGTATTTGGAGAACATGTCGATTGCCACCGACATCAAAATCCTTCTCTACACTGTGATAATCATTTTCCAGGGGCGCGGCAAGTAGTAAACTATTTCTTTATCGAGTTGTATATCAGTTCCTGAATGTCGGTGCGGATGTTCAGGTTGGCAAGTTTGTTGGGCGACGACGTAGGATGTACGCGGTTGGAAAGGAAAATGTATACCAAGTTGTATTCGGGATCTATCCACACCATAGTGCCAGTGAATCCTGTGTGCCCAAAGCTCGACTGCGAAGCCATTGGCGTGACGTGCGAGCTGTGCCCGTTGATGAGAGGCTTGTCGAATCCTAATGCTCTGCGGTTGCCGTGACTGGCAAAATGACGACTGTTGAACAGGTTGAATGTCTCGGCAGACACGTACTGACGTTTGTCGAAGCGGCCTGAATCCAGCATCATCTGGCAGAGTTTGAAGAGGTCGGAGGCGGTAGAAAACAGTCCTGCATGTCCGGCAATGCCCCCCATGGCTGCTGCGTTAGGGTCGTGGACATATCCTTGCAGTGTCTGGTTACGGAATGTCTTGTCCGTTTCGGTTGGTGCTATGCGTCGCAGAGCTATGCCGTGTTGCAATGGGTTGAAACAGGTGCTTTCCATTCCCAACGGCTCGTAGAAATTCTGCTGCATGAAGATGTCTATAGACTGTCCGCTCACTGTCTGCACAAGGTCGGCAAGGAGTATGAATCCAAGGTCGCTATACAGGTAATGGTGTTTTTTCTCCAGGGCACTGTGTGCGATGTCGTGCAGCACTTCGGACCGGAACTGGTTGCTGATAAAGACATTGTTGCCGATAGGAGAGAAGTTGTCGGGGGGTGTTGTGCCAAAATAGAGGTTGTCTGTGCCGACGGATTTTTTCCAGTAGGCATCAAAAGCCTTAAGCCGAGCATAGTGACTCAGTGCTTCGCGTATGGTGATGTTTTTTTTGTTAGTGTGTTTGAGGTAGGGGAGATATCGCGACAATTTGTCGTCAATTCTTATTTTGCCGGCATCCACAAGTTTCATCACCGCCAGTGTTGTTGCTGCCACCTTGGTGAGCGATGCCAGGTCGTATACCGTATTGCTGTCGACCGATGGCGAGTCGGCAATGTACGTCATCCGTCCGTAGCACTGGTTGTATACAACCTTTCCGTCTTTAGCAACAAGAATCTGACATCCTGGGTAGGCTTTCCGTTCGATACCGGCGAGCGCTATCGAGTCAATCTTGACAAAACAATTCGGGTCCATGCCGGCATCGCGGAGTGCCGCATACGGGTCATGAACCGGACGGCCCACCGCTTTCAGCGACAGTCCTTCGGCATAGCCTCCTGTCGTCACAGGCAGTACCCCTTCAAATTCTTTTTCACCATATAGCAAAGGTTCTGTGACGTCGCGCACCTCGCTCATATTCTGATAGGCTAACACTATGGCAGAAGGCGACTTGACCATGCTGCGGGTCTGTGCAAACGATTCGAGTATGTAGGGCGAACCGTATATGACAAGTACAGAAGTGATGTCTTTCATCCCGGCAATGCTGTCGACTAAGGCTATTGTCTCTTTCGAAACGCCGTAGTTCTTTGCCGATCCCAGGTTGCCATATAGCGATATCACCACTTTGCCGGCATTGCTTATGCGGCTTTTCAGTTCTGCGTCAAACTTTGCTGTCGCTGTGTCGCAGTTCCCCACTGCTATTTTCAGCACCTTCTCGTTTCTGTCCAGAGGCAGTGCATAGTTCTCGTTTCTGACCAGTGTGAGAGCTTTTTCGGCTATCATCCTTGTTATGTTCTCGCAACGTTTCTGGTCCTCTTTTGTCGGTGCGGAAAGGCTCTCCAGATCCACTTTGTCGAGTCCGCTGCGATATTTTTCATACAGGATGTGTCTGCAACGCTCCTCGATGGCGTCGCACAGCTGCTTGTCGTTTTCAGCCGCGCTCACCAGTGCGTCGATGGTCTTTTTCACGTCGATGGGAAGCAGTATCACGTCGCATCCTGCCTTTATTGCCCGGATGGCACCTTCTCCGTCTTTGTAGTTGTTCGAGACGGCTTTCATGTCTATGCCGTCAGTGAATACCAGTCCCTCAAACCCCATCCTCTCTCTCAGCAGAGGCGTCACAATTTTTTCCGATAAGGATGACGGCATGTTAAGCCTGCTGTCGTAGGCGTTCACCTGCAGATGGGCAATCATCATACCGCGGATCATGTGGTTTACCAAGTGGTGGAACGGGAAGAGGTCCACGCTGTCGATATAAGCCTGTGTGTGGTTGATTACGGGCAAGTCGAGATGGCTGTCCACATCGGTGTCGCCATGTCCAGGGAAATGTTTGCCGACGGCCATGGTTCCTGCACGCTGCATGGCGCGGGCATAGATGGCAGACTTGTGCGCCACGCGTTTCCGGTTCTCGCCAAACGAGCGGCATCCAATTACTGGATTGAGCGGGTTGTTGTTGATGTCGCATACCGGAGCGAAGTTTACGTGGATTCCCATTTTCCTGCATTCTCGTCCAACCTCTTCGCCAAACAAGGCAATCAGCGTGTCGTTTTCTGTCGAAAGTGCGCCCATGAGCATTTGGCGCGGAAAGGAATAGCAGTCCGTAAGTCGCATCCCGAGTCCCCATTCGGCATCTATAGTCACCAGAAGCGGAATGTCCGACATCTGTTGATATCTTTTTGTCCTCTCTATCTGTGTGGCGGCGGTTCCTTTAAAGAAGCAAACCCCACCGACCTTGTGTTTTGTGAAATTCTTCTCGAATTCGCGCTGCTGTTTTTTTGTCATGGTAAGGGGTACCCTCACAAACATTAGCTGCCCTACCTGCTCTTCGAGCGACAGGTGTTTCATCTTCTCGTCAACCCATTTCAAGGCTTTTGCCTTGTTTACGTCTTCTTTCATCTTCGATGCCGTCGCAACATTTGTCGCTCTTACATTTTTTTTGCTGTTTTGAGCCGACAACAAGTTTGTGCTATATGCAGCGATAGCAAAGGATGCCGCAACGAAAAGGATTTTATTAAAGAATTTCATATATATATTATTATGCAGATATTTATATTGTTTGCGGAAATCAAAAATTTCTACAAAAATACAAATTTTTCTGAAACATGCAAGTGTAAAAAAAACGTCCGGCAAAAATGCCGGACGTTTTCCTTTGAGAGTAAATAAGGTTAATCCTTACTTGACATTCTCCTTAACCTCATTCATGAATGATTTTGCAGGTTTGAAAGCCGGGATGTTGTGAGCGGGAACGATGACGGAGGTGTTCTTGCTTATGTTACGGCCGGTCTTTTCGGCACGACGTTTGATGATGAAGCTGCCGAAGCCTCTGAGATAAACGTTCTCACCACCGATCATGGCATCCTTTACGGTGGTCATGAATTCTTCAACAACTGCCAAAACGGCAACTTTTTCGATTCCGGTCTTCTCTGAAATGGAAGCTACGATTTCTGCTTTAGTCATTTTTCTTGATTTTTTTTTGATTTATATTTCGATTGTTTTTTTTCGTTTGGAATTGCAAAAATACATAATAAAAATGAATTAGAATGTTTTTTTGGGTAAAATAATTTTTTTTTTTTGATTTTTTACGGGGTGTAATTTTTAATGTGTTGAAAATTAGTATTATATAAAAGAAATTAAAAATGTTTAAAACTTTAACAAATTAATAATAAATGAGTAAAATATAAAAACCGAAAAACTTTTTAACAGGTTTTTTGCGAAGTCAACCAACATGCGTTATTGAGGTGCGTTTGTTGTGAAATCGTTGATTATTGTTGGGACAACATAATGGATGTGTTATCATTGTGTGCGTTTTTTTTTTGTAGAAACAATAAAAAGATGTATTTTTGCATCGTGAAATGCGTGAAAACATATTTTCTGATATTCTTTCTGTTGTTTCGGTTCGCATTCCTCATGGGTCAAAACATGTCGACTATGGGTACCGACTTCTGGTTTGGGTTCTTGCCGGGAGAAAACACTTCGTCGTTGTCGGTCACAATCACCAGTCGCCATAATTGTGAGGCAACACTATCAAGACCTTTATATGGTTGGGAATGTCATGCTGACATTCCTGCCAACCAAACTGTGACGATAGTCCTTGATTCTCTCAATCTGAACAACGGAGCTTCAGGTGTAATCTTCAACAAAGGTGTTCATCTCACAACTACCGATACTGTCTCTGTTTATGTAAGTAGTTTTTCCGCTGCAACATTCGATGCCTCTTTTGTGCTTCCTACAGAAGCATTGAGGAATGAATATATGGTACAGACTTTCGAGTCGTCAGACAATGGTCATGTGTCTGAAATATTAGTAATCGCTACCGAGGATTCAACAATAATAGACATCGACGCCACAGCAACAACGTTAAATGTCAGCGAACAGGACTATTCGGTCCATTATATGAGAGCAGGCGACTGTCTACTTATGAAATGCAATTCTTACGAGGACTATACGGGTACTGTCATCAAGTCGCGCGACTGCAAGCCTATATCAGTTTTTGCGGGTCACAAGTGTGCCTATATTCCTGTAGACCAAGGAACTTATTGTGATATGCTTTTCGAGCAATGCATTCCTACGGCATATTGGGGCAGGCGCTTTGTTGCTGTCAAAACTCTAAATCACGGAGGCGACTACTATAAAGTCACTTCTCTTTCTGACAATAACCTAATAAGCATCGACGGTGTGCCGATAGACTATTTCGACAAAGGGGAGACCTATACGTTTGCAATGTTGTCTCAGCCCGGAGTCACGCGCTATGTGGAAACGTCAAAACCGGCAACGCTATATTCTTATATGCTGAGCATGAACATGGCAGGGCCCGACGGCGACCCGTCGATGATGCTTGTGCCTCCTATCGAGCAGCAAATAACGGATGCTGTTTTTTTGAACTATAACAATGCAGGTCAGATCACCAGGCTACATTCGGTCAATGTTGTCACCATGGCTGACAATATAGATAACATTTATTTGGATGGCACAAGCATAGCCAACCAGTTTCAACCTGTGCCAGGAAACCGTACCTACTCTTTTGCCCGCATCAATGTGAATGGCTCTTCGCATCATCTGTATAGCACCAGCGACACAGGATTTGTCGGACATGCCTACGGTGTCGGTGCCAACGAGAGTTATGGATATGCCTTGGGTTTCTCGGTCATCCCTATCGGGCACCATATTATGGTAGACGATATGGAATATGAGTCGGGCGACACAATTAGGGTCTGTTTTGGCGACACTATGGCAGCCATGATGGTATCGTTGGGTAATGTTGTGGCTTCGGACGTTTGGATGATCGATGGTGTCGCGATGCCGAATAGCGACACACTGTATCATGCTTTATCCAGAAAGGATACTTTCAGCCTGTGGGGCGTAGCACGCGAGGACGGAGAATGCCATCCGCTCCACGACACTGTAAAATGTGTCGTCGTTGTCAAACGGAGTGAACATACTTATATAGATACGGTTGTGTGTGACGGAACGGTTACATTTGAAGACACGGTTTGCGACACCACAGGCACATTCCTTTTCCGGCATACCAATACTGAGGGATGCGACAGCAATATAACGATACGCTTGAACATACTCCATTCGACAGTCGGATATACTACTGTGGAAGCATGCGACAGTGTGAGAATCAATGGTATATTGTATCTTGGCGCTGATACGGTGGATTATGATGTGCTGGAGGGGAGTAATGGATGCGACAGCCTCGTGAGGGCTGTGATAAATATCAACAGCTCGTACAGGACAACGGAAACGGTGTATATCGACGCTGGGAGCAGCCTTTTGTGGCACGATGGAGAGAGATATTGGAGTTCAGACCAGCATCCGTCGTACACGTTTACGTCGGTTGACGGATGCGACAGTGTAGTGACACTCAATCTTAAGCTTGTTCCACATCCGTATGTCGACAGTTCGGTGCTATGGGTGCCTAATGCCATTATCACTTCCGACCCCAACAACAATGAATTCAGGGTGAAAGGATATGGCATCATAGAAATGCGTGTAAGCATCTACACCCGCAGAGGGAGCATTGTGACGACATATGACGGAATCAAAGAGGCGTGGGACGGTACTTGTCGAGGCAACACATGCCCAGAAGAAACATATGTGTATCTGATCGAATACCGGAGCAAATGGACTCCGGAATACTTGCAACAGAAAATGGGTACAGTTACCCTGTTGAGGTAAAATGAGAAATAAAATGATTATTGTTGTTGGAATTTGAAAAATACTATGTATTTTTGCAAAAAAAATAAAAGGAGTAGATATGAATGATACAGTCTCAAAAACAAGCTCTATCACAAGAATCTTGATTGTCGATGCTATGGTGTTGGCAACGATTTGTGTTGTCCCGGCATTGTCGCACCTCTTTGCGCTGCCTCTTTACCTCTTGAACCCTATGACACTTTGTCTGATGGCTGGAATGCTGTTGGTGAATGACAAACGTAATGCATACATGCTTGCGTTGTTGTTGCCTTTGGTTTCGATGATGGTTAGCGGCATGCCGATTCCGTCAAAGTGTGTCTGTATGGTGGCTGAGCTGCTTGCGATAGTGGGCGTATACCAGATAGCATCTCAAAAGATACCGACGTTTTTTGCCATTTTTACTGCCCTGCTGTGCGGCAAGGTCGTTTTCTACCTGCTCAAGGCCATCGTTGTCGCTCCTGCCGTCTTGATAGGTACCGGCATAGGTCTTCAGCTGTCCCTGACCTTGCTATATGCGATGCTTTTCTGGCTGCTGAGTTTAAAACGTTAGTTTCTGGATCAGAATTCACAACATACAATCTATATAATATGATAAATAAAGATTTTTGTCTCAGCTCTTACATCGCCTTCCGCTATCTGTGGAAGACGGGCGTTGAATTCCGCGAAGGTTTTCAACACACCAATATCTTGCCAGTTCCTGAAAAGGAACGTATTCCTGTACACACATCTGTTGATATCGACACCGAAATCAGGAAACAGTTTGAAGTGCTTTACAGTAAGTACAAGAACATAGGCATACTCCTTTCGGGAGGCATGGACAGTGCCAACCTGTCGTCGTATCTTAAACCAGGGAGCCATGCGTATACATTCACGTCGACTTCCGGCGAATTCGATGCCGACATGGAGCGTGCAAAAAAATACTGCGCCAAATGGGGGTTGAAGCACCATTTGGTGAAAATCGGCATGGAGGACTATGAAAAATATACTCCTGTCGTTATGCGTCATAAGTTCGCGCCGGTTCATTCCATAGAACCTCAGATATATAAGGCTGCCATGCTTGCCAAGGAAGACGGAGTGGAACTGATGATTGTTGGCGAAAGCGCCGACCTTATTTTTGGAGGAATGGACAAACTGATCTCGCCAGAGTGGACTTTCGACGGATTCGTGAAGCGATACACATTCCTCGACCCTCAAATGGTATTGTCGCACCCGGTAGACCAGTCGGAACTCTACGAACAATACCGCACAGGGGCAGACACTATCGACTTCATGCGATTCATGGACGAAGTGTTTGCCATAGAGAGTAGCAGCTCGTACCTCAATGCCTTCGGGACGGCATGGATGCCTTATTACGATCCATATGCACGTTTGGTGATGGCCGATCCGCTCGATATGAACCGTGTAAGAAACGGCGAACCAAAATACCTTGTCCGTGGTCTGTATGCAATGAAATATCCTGAATTGGAGATACCGACAAAGATACCGATGCCACGACCGGTCGATGCTGTATTCAGCCAATGGAACGGCCCGGTACGCGACGAATTCAGACACGATATTCCGATGCAGACGCTGACGGGCAACCAAAAATGGCAGTTGTGGTGCGCCGAGCAGTTTTTGAACATGACATTTCCGTCAAAATAATTATACAATAAAGTGATAATAGGATATACAACAGGAGTTTTCGACCTTTTCCATATAGGACATCTGAACCTGCTTCGTAAAGCCAAGGCAGAGTGCGACCACCTTATTGTTGGTGTTTCTACCGACGATCTGGTGCTGTACAAGCACAAGCGTGCAGTGATTCCCTTCGAAGAGCGTATTGAAATAGTGCGTCAGATAAAATACGTAGACGAAGCCGTGCCACAGTATAATATGAATAAAATGGAGGCATGGGAGCGATACCATTTCAACAAGATGTTCGTCGGCGACGACTGGAAAGGCACCGACAAGTGGAACAAAATTGAACAGGAAATGAAGTCGGTAGGAGTTGAACTGGTATATTTCCCTTACACCAAAGGCACGTCGAGCACACTGATAAACCAGGTGCTTATAAAGCTGCGTGACAACGAAATGTAGATATGAACAAGTTTTTGTACAAACTGAACCTTGTGCTGACATACAAGGATGCTCTACGTACGCGTATTCCTTTGCTGTTCAACCGGATGATAGGCAATGCCTCTAAGCGTGCCTCTAAAGCTGCCATGTCGCTGAAGGATAAGCCGACTGTTGATGTGGCTTTCCTGCTGACAATTCCTGGAATGTGGAAGCTGGACTATGTGTTCGGAGCAATGAGCCGCAGCAGTCGTTTCCATCCATACATAGTCATTTACCCATATTCCAGACTCAAGGGGTTCAGTGAAGAAGAAATCTGGAAGACGATAAACAGGACAGAGGAATTTGTAAAACAGCGTGGCTATGAGTATGTCATTCCCTACGATGGCAAAACAGGGAAATGGGATGACATCAAAAAGACTCTTAATCCTGACATAGTCTTCTTTACCACCCCGTATCGTGACATTCTGCCGCAGTACTACTACTATAATTTCAAGGACAAGCTAACCTGCTACGTTCCGTATGCCTATCAGGCAATGAATCTCTATGATCTGGACTACAATCAGATCTCCATCAATCTGTTCGGAATAAATTTTGCTGAGTCGTATATGCATCTCGACTTTGCCAAAAAATACAGCAAAAGCAAAGGTAGGAATTTTGTCGTGAGCGGCTATCCTGGTACAGAGATGTATCTGCGCGATGACTATGTGTCGCACGATGTGTGGAAGCCTCAGCATAATTCCAAGAAAAGGATTATATGGGCTCCTCATCACAGTATCGAGACTGACGGCAGTTTTCATGCATCGACATTCTTGTCGTTCTGCGACGACATGCTGGAAATAGCAAAAGAATACAAGGATAGTGTCCAGTTTGCTTTTAAGCCTCATCAGCTTCTGAAGTTTAAACTTATACAGCTGTGGGGGAAGCAACGTACGAAAGATTATTACAGGCAGTGGGAAGAGATGGACAACTGTCAGTTGGAAGAAACAGGATACATAGACCTTTTTATCCATTCTGATGCGATGATTCATGACAGTGGCAGTTTCACGGTAGAATATCTGTTCATGAAAAAGCCAGTCATGTATCTTGCTGAAACATCCACACCGCAAAACCAGTTCAACGAATTCGGCAAACTCGCATATGAAAAACATTATCATGGTTCTAATGCAGAAGAAATCAGACGGTTTATTGACGATGTGGTTGTTGGTGGCAACGACAGCATGAAAGACTCGCGTATCGAATTTTTCAACCGTTACCTTGTCTCGCGCGATGGCAAACTGCCATCGCAGCACATTATAGACAGCATAAACATGATGATAGAAAGAGGAACGCTGTCATGAATGCCAAAACGTATACGCTTCTTTACCTATCGGGCGGCACAGGGTCGCGAATGCATGCAGATGTCCCCAAGCAATACATGGACCTTGCAGGAATGCCTGTGATTGTGCACTCGCTGCTGCGAATCGAATCTATCGATGCCATAACCGATATGGTGGTGGTGTGTGCACCGGAATATAGGTGTCATATCCAAAGTCTTTTGCATGAATACCATATCTCTAAGCCAGTACGTTTTGCCGACTGCGGCAGGACGCGACAAGAGTCTGTGTTCAACGGCCTTCAACTTGTCGAGTCCGACGATATGATACTTCATGAGTCGGCACGTCCGTTCGTTACTGCCGATGATTTTCGTCGACTGATCAACGAACCACATCGCAACGCGACATTCGGCATTCCGGTGCCGTTCACGGTGGTGAGGGGCCACGAACGTTACGAGTCGCTCCTGGAACGTTCCGAGCTGGTCAATATTCAACTTCCGCAGAAGTACGATACAAGACTTTTGAAGTCGGCCCACGAGAAAGCTGTTGCTGAAAAACGGATTTTTACCGAGGATGGGTCGATGATATTCCATTATTTCCCTGAAACACATATAGCTATATGCCAGGGCATGGACTACGATATCAAGTTGACGACACCTGTGGATATGATTGTTGCGGAGAAAATCTATGAAACTCTTTTTCGGGAATCATGAAATAATGGATAGTTGACGGATAGATAGTGTATTAAGGTCACCTCTAATAATTACATTTTTAACGGCGAATTAAACGAATTAAGCGA
>CAMOFI010000014.1 GCA_946613135.1 uncultured Bacteroidales bacterium | reverse complement strand
ATCCATGTTCCTGCCAAAACATTTTCAACTTCACGGGGAAGGAAAAAGACTCCGAGACAGGCTATTACTACTTCAGCGCGAGGTATTACGACCCGACGCTCTCGGGCCTCTTTTTGAGTGTCGACCCGATGGCGGACAAATATCCAAACTTGTCGCCCTACGCCTACTGTGCCTGGAATCCGGTGAAACTAGTGGACCCGGATGGTGACAGTATTTCACTCTCAAAAGAAGCATGGAATGTTATGAAAGAGGCTTTTTTGTCCGTATTTAATAGGGACGAGAAAATCATACCCTTCTCATACAATGAGAAATCACAGAAAATGTATTATTTGGGAGACAATAGTAGTTATAATTATTCTGAGACACAAAAGGAAATAATAGAACACTTTAAATCACTTTGCGGAAGCGACTATAATATTACAGTTCAAATTGTTAATAATGATGATATTATTAAAACAGCAAATGGTTCAATCACCCTCAGAAAAGAAGTCGCTCATGGAATAACTGTGGATCATGGAAACAATACGGCAGATGTTTATATTAGTAAACGCCCACTGTATAAATACGATGGAGAAATAAGGATGCACCCACAAACAGAGGCTTATCAGTCTATAACTGCAATGCATGAGATAGGAGGTCATGCATACTATTATTCTCAAAATATTCGTAGTGGTGAAAACAACAGATTAACATCAGAGTTTGAAAATATGTGTAGGGATATCTTTATTGGGAAATATCATTTGGCGACCAAAGAAATAAGGCAAGGTAGATCATCTGAAAATCATTAACATACAAAATTATGAAAAACCAAATATTTCTATTATTCTTACTTTTTAGTATTTGTACAACATATGCACAGCATAGGCAACAGGATGACACTATAAAAAGACTGTATTTAGACGAATACCCTTATGCTAATGTATTGGAGTATCTAAATAATCCTGACACTATATTTTTTTGCCATTATTATCCACGTCGAACAGAGGAGAAAAAAACTCCTTTTGCAATAAGTTTATTCGTTTATAGAAAAAATCAAGAATGGTGGGCAACGACATTATATTCGTATGTGTCAGGCAACAGCTGCAAAAGAAAATATTATTGGAAACTAACAAATCCTATGTGGATTGAAACGGACTTAACACCAGAAATAGCAAGTGCAATCAGTGAATTAGACAGTCTGCATTATGGATATGATATCTCTATACTCCATACATGGGTTTATATTAACTGTGGAAGAATAATAACAAAGGATTTAATAGGAAACATACGAGATTTCGCAAATATTGTACCTAAGTTTTCCTATGTTTTCACTGTTTGCTTTTTGGAATCATCCAACAACAATATTGTTAAAACCTTTAGAACAACAGTTTCATGCCGTAGAAGGTCAAGATAGATTATTTGCAAAACCATTAATTGGGCATGTTAGGTTTGATAAAAATGGAAATACAAAGAGTGCTTTTGTCTCAGTAAAAGAAGGTGTCCTATCCCGCTATGAAAAAGGTCCTATTGGAAGGCAAGAGAATAATGGGATGCTGTATGATAATTCTATCATATACAATGGTACAAAAATCATGCATGGCAATAATGAAGAAAAGGCGGTAGAAATGTTTGAATTCCTTCCGTTGCGGCGGATTTGCAATCCGACGCTGCTTGATATAAGGATTTTCAATCTGCAAACCCCAATTCGATTATATGCTTCAATCTAATGGTTGAAGCTCCGTCGCAACAGACCGCCAGCCACTTTCGCAATAAAACCCGTCGCGACGGATGTTTCCTCCGTTGCGCCCGTTGCGGCGGATGTTCCCTTCGTTGCGATGGATTTGCGTTGTCGGACGGGCCGACATCACGGCGCCGACGCTTATTAATATAAGGATTTGCAATCCGCAAAACTAATAATCAATGCATTAAAGCCACAGATAGTATCTTTGTGCATACGTCAAAGGCACCATCCTGCAATAAATCCGCCACTTCTGCGTTATCCACACTTTCATTACTTCCACTGTCTGCACAGTTATTTGTGGCCAAGAAAAAAATATACCTCGAGAATGATATCATCTTCTCAATGTGATAAAAGGTATGAGTATTTCCTCCATTGATATGCCACCATGCTGGAACGTGTTCATATAGTATTGTACATATTGGTTGTAGTTGTTTGGATAGGCAAAGAAATCGTTCTGGTGCGCAAAAATATAGGGCGACGTGACATAACGCTTGGGCAGGAAAATCTGACGCGGCTCCTTGACTTCGAAAACCTGCTTGGGGTTGTAGTCAAGCAAACGGCCTTGCTTGTAACGCAAATTGACCGATATGTCGCGGTCGCCTTTGACGCGGACGGGATTGTCGATACGCACCGAGCCATGGTCGGTGGTGATGACAACATTGACATCGCGTTCGGCCAAAAACTTAATGGCATCAAGCAGTGGAGAGTGTTCGAGCCACGAAAGTGTCACTGAACGATAGGCACGCTCGTCCTCCGCCAACTCGCGCACAATATTGGAATCCGTGCGGGCATGGGACAACATATCAATAAAGTTGTATATAATGATATTCAGCTTATTGCTCATCAAATTTGACAGATTGTCCACGAGTTTCTTGCCATGTTGCGCATTGAGGATTTTATTATATGAATGCTTGATGTTCAACCCATAGCGTTTTAGGTTTTCGCCCATCAGTTCGCTCTCATACTGGTTTTTGAAACCCTCTTCGTCTTCGTTGACCCAGTACTGGGGATATTTCCGCTCAATTTCAGAGGGCATAAGGCCTGCAAACATGGCATTGCGGGCAAACTGCGTCGTTGTCGGTATAATGCTGTAGTATATCTCGTCGCGCTCAATATGGAGATACTGCTCTATCAACGGCTGGATATACTTCCACTGGTCGTAGCGGAAATTGTCGATAACAATCATGAATGTGGGTCGCTCATCGTCGAGCAGCGGGAAGAGGCGCTCCTTGACTACCGTAGGCGACATCAACGGCTTTTCGCTCTGTCCGTTGAGCCAGGACACGTAGTTTTTTTCATAGAACTTGCAAAAGAGCTGGTTGGCCTCCGATTTCTGCGAACGGAAGATGTCGTGGATATTGTCGTCGTCGGTCGCCGACAACTCCAGATCCCAATAGACAAGTTTTTTGTAGAGCTCCACCCACTCGTTGGCATCGAGGCGGTCGGACAGGCTCATGCTTATATCACGAAACTGCTGCTGATAGCTGAACGTGGACTTCTCGCTGACAAGACGCTTGGCTTCGGTGTGTTTTTTTACCGACAGAAGTATCTGGTTCGGATTGACAGGCTTAATGAGGTAGTCGGATATCTTTCCGCCAAGTGCCTCGTCCATAATGTGTTCCTCCTCACTTTTGGTAATCATTATCACTGGCACTCGAGGATATCTGCGCTTTATTTCGGAGAGAGTGTCGAGACCGCTAAGTCCCGGCATATTCTCGTCGAGAAAAACAATATCGACATCGCCCGAAGTGAGCTCGTCGAGCGCTTCGGTACCGGAGGTTACAGGAATGACATTATAGCCTTTGTCTTCAAGAAAGAGGATATGTGGTTTGAGCAGGTCTATCTCGTCGTCTGCCCAGAGAATGCTGATTTTTTCCATAGAATCGGTTAGTTTTTCATTGACAAGCACAAGGACTGATGGACGAAGTCTTGGTATGTCAACGTTGAGGTTTAGGATCTTTGAATGTAACGCGTTATTTATTTTTTTCGTATTTTTGTCAGTTCTTTTTTCACGCCAGTTGTTCCACCTTTACAGGGCAACAAACTAATATCCAAACACAAGGAATGCTTTTAACCGAAATCTATAAAAATTCAAAAATTACCGGAACCCTGTGTGAACTGCTACAGAGCGACAACAAACGCATACACCTGAAGGGCCTCACTGGAAGCCTCGGAGCCGTCGTGGGAGCCTCGGTGGCCGCCCAGTTCGTCGACCGCAATATGCTTTTCATTACCACATCGAAAGAGGATGCCTACTATCTGCAGAACGACATAGAAACCCTGCTCGACGAAAGCGGCGCAGAAATCGACAAGAAACGCGTACTGCTTTTCCCGACAACCTACCGACGCCCTTACCAGACCGAAGAAACCGACAACGCCAATGTGCTGATGCGCTCTGAGGTTGTAAAACAACTCAACTCAGGCCGCGCCATGGTGGTCATCTCGTACCCCGAAGCAATAGCCGAGAAGGTCGTCTCGCCTCAAAGCCTGAACCAAAGCATGCTGACTATCAACAAGGGTGCACGATTCGACATGGACTTTGTCATCGACGTGATGCAGGAATACAACTTTGACCGGGTCGATTTCGTCGTCCAACCCGGCCAATTCGCCGTCAGAGGCGGCATTATCGACGTATTCTCGTTTGCCAACGAAAATCCTTTCCGCATCGAGTTCTTCGACGACACCATCGACTCGCTACGCAGTTTCGACCCTGTCTCCCAACTCTCGCTGCGCCACTTCGACCAGATAAGCATCATCCCCGATCTGCACAGACCCGCCGACACTCAGACTTCCGCCTCACGTACCGCAAACCACGACGACAGTCTCGACAAAGTGAACCTGCTCGGCTATTTCTGCAGTGAAGACATAGTGTGGATCCAAGGCGCTATGCAGGCATGCGAAACCATCGAAAAATGCTTCGCCACAGCCAAAACCGAATACGACAAAATCCAAGCTGACAAAGCTCAAGGTCTTGTACGGCTTCAGAACGCCCAACCCGACAAACTATACTCTACGGCAAACGATTTCATAAAAGCAATGATCAGATGCCATGTCGTCGAATCAGGCAACTCGTTTTTCTTCACCACCGCCAACACCTTCACCGAAATAGAGACCAACAGCGAACCACAACCGGCTTTCAACAAACAATTCGACCTGCTGAAAGAGACAATGGCAAAATACAGCGAACAGGGCTACAGCATCCTTATCAGCGTCAGCAGCGAACAGCAACGTCGACGACTCGACAAGATTTTTGCCGACAGCGACTTGATTGCCGACTACGAAAAATCGCACTTCACCATTGTCGACTCGCAAATCCACAAAGGTTTCATCGACCACGACCAGCACCTGCTCTGCTTTACCGACCACGAGATTTTCGAACGATATCACAAATACACCGTTCGCGACTTGAGCCAAAACAGGGAGGCTTTGACACTAAAAGAGCTGTTCGAACTCAAACCTGGCGACTATGTAACCCATATCGACTATGGCGTAGGACGTTTCTCGGGACTCGAAAAAATCGAAACCAACGGACGTCAGCAAGAGGTGATCCGACTCGTTTACAAGAACAACGACACACTATATATCAGCATCCACGGACTACACAAAATAAGCCGCTATGTCGGCAAGGACGGCGTAACGCCGACCCTCAACAGACTGGGTAGCAACACATGGCAAATACTTAAACAGAAAACCAAGAAACAGGTTAAGGACATAGCCAAAGACCTAATCCAACTCTACGCCAAACGCAAAGCCATGCATGGCTTTGCCTTCAGCGCCGACAGCTACCTGCAAAACGAACTCGAAGCCAGTTTCATGTACGAAGACACCCCAGACCAACTCAAGGCGACAATCGACGTGAAACGCGACATGGAATCGTCCGCTCCGATGGACCGGCTGGTTTGTGGCGACGTGGGATTCGGCAAGACCGAAGTGGCCATACGAGCCGCCTTCAAAGCCGTCTGCGACTCAAAACAAGTCGCCGTCCTCGTCCCATCCACAATCCTCGCCTTCCAACACTACAACACATTTACCGAACGGCTCAAAGGCTTGCCTGTCAACATCGACTACCTCAACCGGTTCAGAACAACAAAAGAGAAAAACCAAATTGCACAAAACCTCGAAGAAGGCAAAATCGACATCCTTATCGGCACCCACGCCATCACAAACAGCAAACTGAAATTCAAAGACCTCGGTCTGCTCATCATCGACGAGGAACAAAAATTCGGCGTCAGCGTGAAAGAAAAGCTTAAACAGATGCGTGCCAACGTGGACGTGCTGACTCTCACCGCAACTCCCATTCCCCGCACGCTGCAGTTCTCTCTTATGGGTGCACGCGACCTCAGCGTAATCCAGACTCCACCTCCAAACAGACAGCCCATACAGACAGAGCTGACACCATTCAACGAGGAGACAATACGCGACGCCATAAGATTTGAAATGGCTCGCGACGGACAGGTATTCTTTATCAGCAACCGCGTAGAGAACCTGCCAGAAATGGCAGGCCTCGTAAACAGGCTCGTGCCAGACGCCGTGGTGGCCATCGCTCACGGACAAATGGACGGCAAGCAGGTCGAAGATACAATGATGCGGTTTATCGAAGGCGAAATAGACGTTCTCGTTGCCACCGCCATCATCGAAAACGGCCTTGACATCCCGAATGCCAACACCATGATTATCAACAATGCACAGCAGTTTGGACTGAGCGACCTGCACCAAATGCGAGGGCGAGTGGGACGAAGCAACCGCAAAGCATTCTGCTACATGCTGATACCTTCTTTCAGCGTCCTTACCGACGAGGCTCAGAAACGCCTTAGGGCTATCGAAGAATTTGCAACGGTAGGAAGCGGTTTCAACATCGCCATGCGCGACCTCGATATCCGCGGTGCCGGCAACATACTCGGTGCCGAACAGAGCGGTTTCATAAGCGAGATAGGGTACGACATGTACCACAAAATACTCAACGAAGCCATCGAGGAGCTCAAAGAGTCTGAATTCAAAGAACTCTTCCAGCCCGACAACTCGCAGGGCGACACACACGGCTCGCAGGCAATTGACTATGTAAAAGAATGTGTCATCGAAACAGACCTCGAAGTACTTATTCCCGACGACTACATCTCAAACATCAGCGAGCGACTGCTGCTGTACAAAGAGCTCAACGACCTCAGCACCGAAAGCCAACTCGACCAGTACCGCGAACGTCTCATCGACCGGTTTGGACCAATTCCTACTCCTACACAGGAACTTATAAAAACAATATCTCTAAGACGGATGGCCAAGGAATTCGGCATCGAAAAACTCATACTCAAACAAGGCAAAATGGTATGCCACTTTGTCTCCAACCAGCAGAATCCGTTCTACAAGTCGGACAATTTCACGCAGCTCATCAAATATGCACAAGACCATCCTCGCAGTGTCCACCTGCGCGAAACTACCGAACGTCTCTCGCTCGTTTGCGACAACGTCGACTCCATCCAATCGGCCATCGACAAAATCAGCACTATGAAAAATATCTGATTTTTGATTTTTTTGTATATCTTTGCATATTGGGAAATATGTCGCAATAACAAGCACACTCCCAACATAAAACTAAAAAACAACATCTTATAGATAATATTGACGTATTATGCAAATTGAGATTACACGTCTGTTCGACCTTTTGGACCACGTCGTGGTCAACCATCCAAAAGACGACCTCCTTGCAGGAAAAGTCAATGGAGAATGGGTAAGGTACAGCTCTCACGACTATTACAAATATGCCCACTTCATGGCTTACGGACTCATGGAACTCGGCATTCAGCCCGGCGACAGGGTCATTACCATATCAAACAACTGCCCAGAGTGGAATTTCATCGACATGGCTCTCGCTCTCATGGGTGCCATCCACGTACCCGTCTACCCCACCCTATCAACCGAGAACTATGTGCACATCTTCCGACATAGCGGAGCAAAACTCATTCTTGTTAGCAGCAAAGTGCTGTTGGGGCGTATACGACCCGCTCTGGACCAACTGGAAGAAAAACCGGGCATCTACACCCTCGCCAACATCGAAGGCGAACACCGCACTCTCGAAATCCTGAAATTAGGCATCGCCTCTCGCGAAAAACACCTCGCCGAACTCGAGAAACGGAAAGAGAACACCAAACCCGATGACTGGCTGACACTCATCTACACCAGCGGAACCACCGGCGACCCCAAAGGCGTTATGCTCTCGCACCGCAACATCTGCTCCAACTTCCTGGCTCACGCCAAAGTCAACCCCATGACACCCGACTACCACGTCCTCTCATTCCTGCCTCTCAACCATGTCTTCGAACGTTCGATGAACTACCATTTCCAGTACCTCGGATGCAGCATCTACTATGCTGAAAGCATGGGCACACTGCAACGCGACATGCTCGATATCAAATGCGGAGGCTTCTGCGCCGTCCCACGTGTCCTCGAGATGTTCTACGACAAGCTCTATGCCGCAGGCAAAGACTTCCCCGCCATCAAGAAAGCCATATACTTCCGCGCCTTCAAACACGGTATGCGCTTCGACAACGGAATCATCAAGAAAGTGTCTATATGGTACCAACTGATGCACCGCTTCTACGACAAAATGGTTTATCGCCACTGGCGCGAGAAATTCGGAGGCAAACGGATGATCATCATCAGTGGCGGAAGCAGCATCCCCGAAAGACTGGTACGCCTGTTCAGCGCCGCAGGCATGTGCATCTACGAAGGCTACGGCCTTAGCGAGACCTCGCCGGTCATCGCCGTCAACAACCCCGTCGACGGTTTCGTACGCTATGGTACTGTAGGCCCCGTGCTTAGCGGCACTGAGATGAAAATAGCCGAAGACGGGGAAATACTGACCCGCGGACCTCATGTCATGATGGGCTACTACAAAGACCCCGAATACACCTCAGAGGTGATCGACAGTGAAGGCTGGTTCCACACCGGCGACATTGGCAAGATTATTGCTGGCAAGTACCTCAAAATAACCGACCGCAAGAAAGACATCTTCAAACTCTCGGCAGGCAAATACGTGGCTCCGCAAGTTATCGAGAACAAACTGCGCGAATCGGAATACATCGACCAGGTTATGGTCATCGGCGAAAACCAGAAAATAGCCGCAGCCATTGTTTCGCCCAACTTCAACACTCTGCACTATTGGGCCTTGAAACACCACCTGCACTATCGCGACAACATGCAGCTGATCTCGCTCCCAGAAGTCAACAAAAAAATGCAGGAAGTCATCGACATCTACAACAAGGAGTTCGCACCACACGAACAAATAAAGAAATTCCGCCTCGTAAGCGAAGAATGGACCACCAACAACGGACTGCTCTCTCCGACCCTCAAATTGCGCCGCACCCTGCTACAGAACAAATACAAAGATGTCATCGTCGATATTTTCGGCAAACAAGACGACGCAAAATCCGGACTTTTCTCTTCGTTCCGCTCCATCGAACTCCCATCTATCAAGTTGCCGTTCCGCGACAACAACTAACAATAAAAATATAACTTTCAAAACTTTATACTGTAATATAGACATTCGTCTCAAAAAAATTTGCCCACACCGAAAAAATGTAGTACTTTTGCACCCGCTTTCAAAACCGAATACTGTCCCATGGTGTAATGGTAGCACATCAGATTTTGGTTCTGCTTGCCAAGGTTCGAATCCTTGTGGGACAACTTAACGCAACTGAAAAAGTTGCGTTTTTTTTTACCCTGATTTTGACCAGACTTTATTTTTCAACGTGCTATCACTTTTTTTTCATAACTTTGCATTTTATATATATACTATATATAATCCGACAACACATTGAAAAACAAAGTATACATAGAAACTTACGGCTGCCAGATGAACTTCGCTGACAGCGAAATCGTCAGTGCCATCCTGACCAAAGAGCATTTCGCCCTCACAAAAGAAATAGGTGAAGCCGACTTCATCCTCATCAACACTTGTGCCATACGCGACAACGCCGAGCAACGCATTCGCAAACGCCTGCACGAACTGAAAGCCCTGCAGCGACAGCGTCAATGGGTGAAAATCGGCATCCTTGGATGCATGGCAGAACGTATCAAAAACCAACTGATGGAGGAAGAAGAGAATGTGTCATTCATCGTTGGCCCAGACGCCTATCGCCAACTGCCAACCATGCTGCAGAATGTCAACAATGGCGAAAAACTGGCCGAAACACTGCTTAGCGAGACCGAAACCTACGACGACATCGACCCTGTGCGCTACGACACCAATGGCATCACTGCCTATATTAGCATCATGCGAGGATGCCAGAATTACTGCGCCTATTGTGTTGTCCCTTATACTCGAGGCCGCGAACGAAGCCGTAACCCATACACCATACTTCGCGAAGCACGCGACCTCGTCGACAAAGGTTACCGCGAAGTAACCCTCCTGGGCCAGAACGTCAACAGCTACCGATGGAAAGACAATGAATCTGAAGTTGGATTCCCGCAACTCATGGAAATGGTAGCCAACGTGAGCCCTCTACTGCGTGTACGCTTCGCCACATCGCACCCCAAAGACCTCTGCGACGACCTGCTCCATGTCATGGCACGCCACGACAACATCTGCAAATGCATCCACCTCCCCGTCCAGTCGGGCAGCGATAGGATGCTCAAACTCATGAACCGACACTATACCGCCCAATGGTATCTCGACCGCATCGACGCCATCCGGCGCATCCTCCCCGACTGCAGCATCACCACCGACGTTATCGCAGGATTCTGCACCGAGACAGAAGAAGACCACCAGGCAACGCTGCAGATGTTCCGACAGGTGCGCTACGACTACGCCTACATGTTCAAATTCTCAATGAGACCCAACACCTATGCCGAAAAACATCTCCAGGATGACATACCAGACGACGTGAAAACTCGCCGCCTTGAAGAAATTATAGCCCTCCAAGGCGAACTGGCCCTTGAAAACAACCAGAAAGATATCGGCAAGACCTTCGAAGTGCTTGTCGAAGGCGTTTCACACCGTTCCGACAAACAACTCTTTGGTCGCAACAGCCAAAACAAGGTGATTGTCTTTGACCGCGAAAACGCAGCCCCGGGAGAGTACATCAAAGTCCGCGTAACACGATGTACGGCAGCAACTCTTATTGGTGAAATAGTAAAATAAAAAACTTCATCATCTATAGCAAAACCACACTAAATATATGTCACGCAAAAATTTCTTCAACGAACATCCTTGGGTGCTGCACTCTCTGATAGCCATCGCAGCATCACTGCTGATTGTACTCATAGCCTTCATTGTGCTAAAAAAATACGGACGTGTCGGACAGGAATACAAGACACCCTATGTCGTTGGCATGTACGTCGACGAGATAAACCATAACGATGGTCTTAACCTGCAATACATAGTCATCGACTCTATTTATCAAAAAGGCCATCGTGGCGGATACATCCTTCGTCAAGACCCTGACTCCGGCTCCATGATAAAAACCGGACGCAAGATCTACCTCACTGTAACGTCTCACGTCCCCGAAAATGCCATTGTTCCCGACCTGCGTTCACTTAGCGTACGCCACGCCATCTCGCAACTCGAGAATGTGGGCCTGCACGGAGGAAAACTGGTTTTTGTCGACGACCCGCACCATGTCGTTCTTGAACAAAAGTACAAAGGACGCACCGTAAACGAAGGCAGACGCCTCGAAAAGGGAGCCATGGTCGACCTCGTCGTCGGACGCGGCAGCGGTTCGACAGAAAGCATCGTACCCTACCTTGTAGGAATGTCCCCTACCAAGGCTCGAAGCAGCATCCTGTCGGCTTCGCTTAACGTAGGAGTCGAACACTATGACGGCATAAATGACATGAGCCACGCCATAGTCTACAAACAGTCGCCCGAATACACCGGACGCTCCGGAGCTTCGTTCGGCAGCGGAGTGGAACTATGGTACTGCGACAAGTCTGTAGTTGCCATGGAGGAACTGGAACGAATGAAGCAACGCCAAATCGAAGACTCCATCAGAGCTCTCTACGAGCCTCATGACGATGTGCCTATTCGCTCCGATCCACTTGGACTGACAGGACTTGACGAATTCTGACATAAATGCCAAACCACAAAATGAAAAGACACCTCATTATTGCAGCTTTGTCTGCTTTCCTCCTTGGCTTTCACACATCAACGGCTCAGGAAATCATCGTTCCGTTATCTTCATTGAACACTCCTTCGTACAATGGCAAAGGCGGAGACACCCTGACTCTTGAGCTGCCCTTTTTCGACGATTTCTCAGACTACGACGGCCAAGCTCGTCACGACCGCTGGCTCCAATCCCAGGCACTGGTCAACAAAAACTTTGCCCCTAAAGCACCAACCATCGGAATGGCAACTCTCGACGCCCTCGACGCCGACGGGAACCTTTATCCTCATGCCTCTACCAACCTCTTCGCTGCCGACACTCTCACCTCTCAAATATTGCGGCTGGACTCTCTTACCGGTGCATCCCAACGCAAACTTCAGCCCACAGACTCTGTCAGCCTGAGTTTTTACTATGTCCCTGGAGGCTGGTATGGCTACCCTTGGGAGCTTGTAGGCGACGCGCCAGCCGTCAATGATTCTCTTTTCCTTGATTTCTACGACCACAACGACGGACGCTGGAACGTGGTATGGGCATCGGGAGGATTCAACGCCGACACCTCCGGTATACAAAGCCATTGGCCATGGCGATACGCTTACGTCAAAATCGACAACGCCAAATACTTCAACAAGCACTTCCAATTCCGATTCCGCAACTATGCAAGCCTTGATCCAAACCCCAAGACCGGAATATCAGGCAACTGCGACCAATGGAACATCGACTACATATACATCAACTACAACCGCTCTGCTGCCGACAGCTTTTCCCGCGACATAGCCTTCGTCGAAAAAGCCCCCTCCATGCTACGCCACTACATCGCAATGCCAGCCCGACAATTCAAACAGTCGGACATGGCCACAAATATAGAGATGACTATAGTAAACCGATACAACCAGACTCTTGCATCGACCTACAGCTACAGCATTGAGGATGCCAATGGCCAACAGGTCGCATCATACGACGGAGGCTACGAAAACATCTCGCCATTCTTCCCTAACGGCACATACCAGAACAGCCCCCTGCATAGCAAACCACCTGTCAACTTCACGTTCCCCGTAAACGGGCAACAAGCCGAATTCCGCATCACCCATGTCGTTCGAGAAGGCGTGAGTGGCGATATACACAACGGCAACGACACTCTAAGATTCATACAGACTTTCGCCAACTACTACGCCTACGACGACGGCACGCCCGAAAACGGCTACGGACTTACAGCTCCAGGAAACAAGGTATGGCTGGCTTGCCGATACGACCTCAACGTACACGACACGCTAACAGCTGTAGACCTCTACTTCAACCGAACACGCAACAACGAGAACGCCGATATCCCTTTTCATCTGTGTATCTGGAAATGTGAGAATGGATTGCCTTCGACCCTCATATACAAAGACCCCGCAAGGCTATTCCCCTCATTCGACGGCATGAACAACTATCACCGTTACGCCCTTACAACTCCCGTCGTAGTCAGCGACACTGTTTTCATAGGTTTCGAACAGCTGTCCAACGATTTCATAAACCTCGGTTTCGACCGCTCAAACGACTCCAGACAATACACATTCTATCGCACTGCAGGCGACTGGATGCAAAGCATACTTTGCGGATCGGTCATGATGCGTCCCCTGTTTGGTTCCGAAGCTGTTGTAGGCATCAGCAAGCCCCATACCTCAGCGCTCAGCGCCACAATATTCCCCACTCCCGCATCCGACATTCTACATATCCGTCTTGATGGCGACGCTGCCAACAAATACATCTCTATAATCGACATGAAAGGCATATCGCTGCTTGACATCCCTTATACCGACAATGTGGATCTGCATAACATTCCCAATGGAATCTACATCATACGTATTCTTGACACCCTCACAAGACAACAGTCGATAAAAAAACTTATTATCAAACGATAGAAACTCCCCACAGATATGGAAAACGAAGATCCACAAGAATTAGAACTATACGAAAACTACCGCTTCACCGTAGACAGGGGACAAGAATCGATGCGCATGGACAAATACTTGCAAATGCGCATTGAAGGCGTATCTCGCACCAAAATACAAGCTGCTGCCAAAGCCTCATGCATCCTGGTAAACAACAAACCAGAGAAATCCAACTACAAAATAAAACCGCTGGACGTAATAAGCATACTGCTGACAACTCCACCACGCGATACAGAGATAATACCACAAGACATACCTTTAAATATCGTATACGAAGACAACGACCTGCTGATTGTCGACAAACCTGCAGGACTTGTGGTTCATCCTGGATATGGCAATTTTGAAGGCACTCTTCTCAACGCCCTTTACTTCTACCTAAATGTGCCGCCTTCTAAAAGCAGCAACGACTTGAAAGACTATAGCGGACCTTTCCCTTACCTAGTACATCGAATCGATAAAGACACATCGGGGCTGCTCGTGGTTGCCAAAACAGAAGAAGCACAAGCTTCGCTGGCTAACCAATTCTTCTACCACACCATCGAACGCCGCTACACGGCCCTTGTCTGGGGCGATTTTGCAGAAGACGACGGAACAATAGATGGCAACCTCGCCCGCTCTGCTGCCGACCGACGAGTTATGGCAGTATACGACAATCCTGATGTCGGCAAGCATGCCGTCACTCATTGGCACGTCATTGAACGCTTTGGCTACGTGACATTGGTGCAATGCATACTTGAGACAGGCAGAACACACCAGATTCGCGCCCACATGAAACATATAGGGCACCCACTCTTCAACGATGCCGCCTACGGTGGAGACCAGATACTGAAGGGTACGACATTCTCCAAATACAAACAGTTTGTCACCAATTGTTTCCAGACAATGCCACGCCAAGCATTGCACGCCATGATACTAGGATTCGAGCACCCTACCACACACAAAACAATGCACTTCGAGTCCCCCCTGCCCGACGAATTCGAACGTCTTCTCAACAAATGGCGCACATACGCAAACTCGTCAATCAACGCCAATAACGACTGATTCTCCTATCTGGACACCATCTGACAACGGCAACAATTGCACTGCCTAATACTCCCACATGTCCTGACTGATATTCAACAATTCGTTTTCTATCCTTTCAGACTCCCATATTGCTTCCGGGCCAGTCAAATAGTCGAAGATTGTGCGGTTATACACATTAGATATGCGGGAAATAAAACTGTTGAACATTCTATTTATAAACACAAACTCCCACGAAGGCTGGTCAGCAATATTCTGCTGCCATGTGGCTTCATTGCGTGCCATCAAACGCCTTACGGACGGCGATAGCATAGGAATCCAAAACAGTTCAGCTGTCCCTATATAGTCAAGGTCTCCATCGTGCTCTTTATACAACTCCTTTGTCAGGCATAGCCCAATAATGCAGACATTCTGCTCCGTAACCTGTTTGTCGATATACCACGACTCCTTGATACGCAACTGCAACATCTCTTCTGAGTTAAACTCTTTGGGAACAAGAACCGTTTTATATTCATAATTCTCATCGTCATCGACAATCTCAAGGATTATTGTATCTGGCTTTGTGAATTGGTCTACGAACATAGAATTATCTAAAGGAATCTTCATCTCGTCATCGGCATATATCGGTATTTCGCCCGACACGACAGCGTCCCATACCACATAGGCAAAATTCTTTCGGCCTTCAATCCCCTTACGCTCAACAGGGTAATAAAAATAATGATTAAACTTCTCTCTTAAGTCAATAGTCCGCCACACGATCTGTTCCCACACAACATCGTCACCCCTGACATATGGCATAGTGATAGCTTCGCTCTCTTGTGTATTGCGCCTTTCATAAAAATGGCCCGACACATCATCTATTGTTTGTCCAGACAAAACAACAGTGAAACAGCAAAGCAAACAAAAAACTATATGTTTAAGAAAGAGATTATTCATAATAAAAAAAGAGAGTTAAGAGTATTTACAACTCCTAACTCTCATCATATTATCATCTTCCTATTAGTATTCCCACATGTCTGATTCTATATCCCAAATCTCATTCTCGATAGCTTGAGATTCAAGGATTGCATCAGTACCTGTAAGATATGCCGAAACAGGACGATTCATAACATTCGACTCGCGATAGCAGAAACTATCGAAATAGCGGTCAATGAAAATATCGTCATAAGAACGTTCTGCATGAGAGTTATGCTCGTCATAGGCCAAAACCTTAACCAAAGCATTGCGTACACGCATATCGTCCATAGGCACCCAGAACATCTCAACATTGTCGCATACACGCTCTCCGTCACGATCCTTGCAATAATTATACACAAGAGTCAGACCGGTGATGCGGACTTTCTGACGGGTGTCCTGTTTGTCAATATACCAATACTCTTTCATACGTGCAGAGTAAACCTCTTCAGGTCTGAAATCCTCAGTAATCAAAGTATCACGGCCTTCGGTCTCGTCACCCCACTCGTCATACTCAGCGATATGGAAAGTATAACTGCGGGTGAGTTGGCTCATCATCTCCTCGTATGTAAACGGAGTTTTCAAATCGTCCTCTTTATAAACCTCTATATCTCCGTTTTTCAAGGCATTCATGATGGCAGTCGTCAGGCTGACACGACCCTGTGTGTTTTGGTTCGGGTCTGTAGGGAAATAAAAGAACTGGTTGAATTTCTCACGAAAATCAATTGTTCTCCATACTGCATGTTCCCATACGACATCCGACTCGCGAAGGTATGCGTAAGGCATAGCCTCACGGCCTTTAACCTGGTCGCGCTTGTAAAAGTCGTTGAAATTATGTTCTTCTTCAGCATCTATAATGCTCTGCGCATTGGAGGTGAAAGAACCTGCCATGAACATGAAGAGACCTAAACAAAACAATATTTTCTTCATTGTATTTGAGATTAATAGTTTACTTCAATCGTAGAGTACAGTCAAGAGAGTGTGTTACACCATCAGGGGTTTTCACTGTAACATCGGTAATATAAATCTTTTGACCACGTTTAGCATTGTTGATACGGCTGATCATTTCCGGTGTAAGACGGTTGCCCGAACCATTGAGGTCAAGTGCACCAGAACCCTGAACATTGAACACGAACGAGTTGATCTTCAAAGCTGGAATCTGGAAATCGAAATCTTCCATCGATGCACGCAATACAGGATTTGCTGTAATTTCAGTCTTCGAAGCCTGGTCGCCGCTCTTGAAACTGCCTATGCGCAACGATGGTTTCGGAATTCGTTTGATACGGATTTCTTTAGAACCCATATCCTTTGTCTGTCCGTCAATCTTAGCGACGACCTTCAAGCTCATTTTTCCGATCTTGGAGGGCTTGATGATATAGTTGCCGTCGCCTGCATCCTTGACGATGGTAGCGTTTCCTGTAGTGATGGAGGGAGTAATATCCTTAGATGCAACACCCGGCACACCAATTGAGACAGGATTGTCAATACCGGCATAGACTACATTCATCTTGACAAGTTCCGTAACGGCAACAGGAGCAGCAACAAAATAACTCTCGTCGAACGGGTATTGCTCTTCTTTACCGTCTTTCATCATATACACAACACCATGAACCTTGCGTTCGCCCGGGGCTCCAGCACCGGCAGTATAGGTAATAGATCCGTCAGGACCACTCTTATACTCAGTACCATTGATGACAGCACGGAACTCGCGTTTCGAGTCGTATGCACCGACATTAACTTTCATCTCATATTTGCCACCCTGAATGACATAGCTCGATGTTGGGCGACAAATAGCGGCAACCTGATCAAATTTGAAGTCCTCTTTGCCAATCATGCCAAAAAGCTTCTTGATAGCGTCATACTCGGCGTTCATAAGCTCAGATTTCATACGCGAGAGGCAAACAATATCGGCAACAGCAATTGCGCCGTCGAAATTATACTCTTCCCAGCTTACCAAACGTCCTGCATGAGAGCTCCAGAATTCACCCTCGACATTCATACCGAAATTGACGTCTACAGTGTCGTGAGTGATATTGGTGTCTTTGAAGATGGCTGCGACGTTTTCTTTATATGCAATTATTGCATTCTTAATATCAATAGCCTTGCCTGTTCCTTCATTATAGAAGAAGTGCGTACCCATGTCGGTATTATCTTTCTTTTCGATAATATCAAGTCCGCCCAAATCGAGGGCAACCTTAGCACTGTCAAGCAACGGGTTGCCACTATTGTCTACTAAAGGAATCTTTCGCTTAGTGGTACTCTTGTCAGCATTGTGGCGTACCACATCGGCGCTTTTCTGCATATAGCAAAGGAATCCGTAACGGCCTTCGTCGATAAGAGACTTTACCGAATCGGTATAGGCTCTTATAGCCTGAGCGGCATCGTAGTATTTAACAGCTTTAGTGGAGTCTAAAATCATAGCCTGGTCGAACATGTCGTAGGCTTCCATCAACTGAGTTTCTATATTTTTGTTGGACTCGTTCATAGCATCGCCCACCGTAACGAATCCGTTGAGAATCTCGACAGAAACGTTCAGAGCCAGAAGGGCGGTGTACACGAGGTACATCATTGCAATCATCTTTTGCCTCGGGGTTTCCGGGCAATTTGTAGCACCCATATTCTATCTTTTTATTAATTCTACCATTTGTGAATTACCATTTTACGCAAGCAAGGGTGCTTGCGCAAATTTAAATGCGGGTCTGCATAGCTGCGAGCATATTGCCATAGACATTGTTGAGCTCAGCGACCTTACGGGTGAGAGCGTCAACCTGCTCCTTGTATTTAAGCACGCCTTCGGCAGACTCTGCAAAGTTGGCGACCATGCTCTGCATCCTTTCCTGAACCTCCTTCGTTGCTTCGAGCTGCGACGTGGAGTTTTGCATCTGGAGTTCGTACATGGCATTGATAGAAGAGAGGCTTGAAGCCATTTTTTTGAGTTCGTCGACATAGGTTGTGTCGCCAGTACGCAGTGTCTGTGCGGTCTCCTGATAGATAGCAGAGAGACTGCTGACAGCTGCTGTAGCATCCTTCAAACTCTCAGAATAAGACGAAGAGAGTTCGAAATCGTGATTGACCGTTTCTGCAGTACGTTTATACGCAGCAGAGAGATCGCTAACAGCTTCTGCGGCGACATCCATATTGGTAACAAACTTGTCGGTGGCGGCAACTGCAGTAGTCATGTTGTTCAAGGAATTGGCCGAATTGGCAAGATTTTCCATTCCCTGACCGAGACGTTCAACCAGTTCCGGTCCAATCTTAGCTTCCGAGAGCATACGGTCAAGTTCTTCAGTTACAGAAGAGCCTCTTGAGGAGTCACCGTGTCCCATGCCATCGCCTTCACCTTTCATTCCAGCCAGTTCAGGATAGACCAAGCTCCAATCCCATTCAATATGTAGAGGCTCAAAAGCAGAGAGGAAGAAGATGACAGCCTCTGTACCCATACCAAGAATAAGCATAGGAACAGCACCAGGCCAGTGGTTAATTTTGAACAGTGCGCCAATAATAACAGCCGATGCGCCCCATCCATACAGTTTACTCATGAAGTTCTTGTAACCTTTACTCCGAACAAGGTTGTCAATTTTACTCATAACTAGTTTTTTTTAATTGTTATGTTTACTTATTTATTATGTATTTATCTTTATAAAGAATGTTATGCTTCCACCTTACAATAGTCTCAAATCTTTATTTTGCAACATTGGATGCCGACTTGAGATTGTCGCCTTTAACGCGGCCAAGATAAGGCTGCACACAACGGAAACCGATATACGACTTGGCGGTATCCTGATATTCATAGGTACGAGTCTGGACCTGGATGAAATACTTCTGGTCTTTCCACGAACCGCCACGGATTACCTTCTGTTTCATGGCAGGAGCGTCGTCGTCTTTTGCATTATAGTTGTAGTACGGCGAAAGTGCATTAGCCATAACATAGGTAGCCTTATTGTACGAGTCGAGACACCATTCAGAAACGTTGCCAGACATGTCGTACAGACCGTAGTCGTTGGGGGCATAGTGACCTACCATGAGCGTTTTTACACCGCCATCGTCATCGTATGCACCTTTGAGAGGCTCGTAGTTGGCAAGGAAACAGCCATTAGGATTGCGTACATATGGGCCACCCCAAGGATAGCTCTCGCCGGCAATACCGCCACGGGCTGCATACTCCCACTCTGCCTCGGTGGGGAGGCGGAAGTCGTTCATTTGAGTATAGTCAATAGACTCCAGGTAGCGATTGAGGAAATTAGAGCGCCACACGCAGAAAGCCTTGCACTGTACCCAGCTGACTCCAACTACAGGATAGTTGTCGTAAGCAGGAGATGTGAAATACTGGCGGGTGAAATCCTCATTCATACTATATGTATAGTCATGGACCCAGCACAATGTATCAGGATATACATTAACGACTTCGCGTTTGATGAATGACGAGCGGTTATTGAGGCCTTTCGGACGAGGAGCAAACATGGTGCCCTTGTATTCGTCCTTGACAGCAGTGGAGGTTTCTTTCTGCGAAGCACCTTGGTAGACGACCTTGCCACCATCTTTGGTATATGCGCCATAGTCAATCCAATAATACTCATAATTGAGTTTTGCCGGATCTATGGAGCGGCGACGGTAAAAACGGTCTTTCTCGGGAAGATAAAGATCTTCGAGAGCTTCGCGAGTTTCCTGCTCGTCCCAACTTATTTTCTGTTTTTTGTTAAGTATGGCTGGCTCGATAGGTTCACCATACTCATCTTCTTCGATAAGGTAGCCGTCGATGCCGGCCTCGCCGAGCATACGACGTGCAACAGAATCGATGACCCAGTTTACAAACTGGCGATATTCGTTGTTTGTGATTTCGGTTTCGTCCATAAAATAGGAGCCAACCTGCATTGTACGAGGCTGCGATGGTGTGCCATAAGTTGCGTTCTGAGTACCTGCACCCATGCTAAAATTACCTTGGTTGATGAAGACCATGCCTTTGAGGTCAATGTCTTCAAAAACAGGGCGGTTTTGTACCCCAACGAGTTCACCTTTTTCAGACGAACCGCAGCTCCATAACAATACTACTGTTGCGAGCAAGAAAAAAACCTTTTTCATATCTATAAATGATTTTTAATTTCCTTATATGACTTAAATATATTTTTAGTTTTCTCCATTTTACGAAACTGTTATCAGAAAGTTTCGTTTTTATGAATTTATTAGAGTAGGTAACGTGTATTCTGGTATACTGACGGCAGCTTCGGAGGGATAATAATCTTGAAGCAGTAACGCAAGTACGCTTCGATAGAACCGAAACTGAATCCCGACTTGTAAACACCCAGTTTACTTGTTGTCAAGTCATATGCCAAGCCCAACTTAAGCATTTTCCAATTGACTCCACCAAGTAAGGTGACAGCATCCTGGTAACGGTAACTTAAGCCTCCCCAGAATAAGTTCTGGTATTCGAGCAGGCATGAAACATCAAACTGGAAAACAGAGAAATTAGCTGTTCTGACCAATGCTGAGGGTTTGAGTCGGAACGAAGGATTGGAAGGAATCACATACTCGTAACCTCCGAGGAGATAAAGAATACGGCTTGTCTGAAAGTTCAACTCATCGCTGTGGGCTCCGAGAAAATTCTTGAGTGAGAATCCAAAATAATATGAACCTGGTACTTGATAGTACACACCCAAAGATGCATCAATAAGAAAATCACTAACTTCTTTATTATTAAGCAACGGGTCGGATGTTGAGCTCGGAACGTTGTTTATCTCACCTGTAAGGTCGTTGTAACCGAAAAGTCCTCCTTGACGCGTAATACTATAAAAATTACCCTCGATACCAGCCGACAGGTTTCCTGGCCCCCAATAAATGCGAAACGCGTAGTCTACAGCGCCACTGACTGTCGAGTTATAACCGATTTTGTCTGCAAAAAGGGTCAAACCCAAACCACCGTGCAATATCTTGACTGGCGAGTCAAATGAAAACAAATAATCCATGGGCAAAGATCCTGCCTCGCCATTCGGTGTTGGAGCATCCAACCTCAAGCCCAGCCACTGACCACGAAACATAAGTGAACCGCACATGGATCCCGAACTACCTGCATAGGCAGGGTTCACAGCAAGACGGTTGAACATATACTGTGAGAACTGAACTTCCTGTTGAGCATTGCCAACACATGAAAATCCCAATATCAAAAGCAAAATTGATATGTTTTTTTTGATTTCGATTTTCATGCCGTTAAATTAGTTAATATATATAACAATTTTATTTTCAATAACATACAATCAAAAAGACTTTGCTCGGATATACCAAGACAAAATGTTTTTTGACTTGCAAAGATAATAAGAATAATCTATTTTAGAACATTTTTTCAAAAAAATTTATAACGAAATAATATAAATTGTTATAAATCAACACTAAAAAGATTACACTATTGAGCCTGAACGACTCTCGAATCGGGAAACATGGTTGCAATTTCTTTTTTCACAGCTTCAGCACTTTTTCTCGATGTCGACAGTTCGACGACAACTGTCACGCCGCCCGGACGTCCTGCGTTCCTGTATACAACCTGACTTTGGTAATGAACAGGCAGGTTTCTGACCTTCTGTCTCGCTGCACTTAAATCGCTATTACGCAGCAACTCAACATCATACAGTTCAACCTCGATGGCTCTTGCAGCTGTCGTATCCTGAGAATAGTTGCCGGAGTGCGACAGAATTTTGGTTGGAGAGAGACCATCGTCAATCAGTTTCTTTATTTTTCCGGCCTCAAGCAAATGAAAAATTTTCTCTTGCGCTTCCCACAGCGGTCTGAACCTTTCCGGCAACACCCTGACTTCGACCGTATGGGAAGAGACACCAATTTGTTTGGCGGCACGATGAGACATATCAATAATTCTATCCTTTGGACAGCGGTCGTTGACGCGCACTATCACCTCTTTGCCGTTTCTGGGATTTGTAACCAACAGAAGAGTTCCGAACTTCAATGACCTGTGCGCCGCCGTAAATTTGTCTTGTACAAATACTTCTCCACTACTTGTTTTGCGTCCCACAAAACGATCGCTATAATAAGTGCCTTGCATATTGAAAACGCGATGCGTGTCGGCATACGAAATGATCTGGCACCCTACATCCTTCGAAAGGGCAAGCAAAAACAAAAGCAATATGATACTGAAGTACTGTTTCATTGGCTACCAATTCACCGCATCGGGATGAAACCATTGCCCATGAAGCCTAAGGGTCTGCTCTATCACATCACGTACGCACCCGTGTCCACCAGCATACAATGATATATAGTCTGATATGGATTTTATCTCTACAGCCGCATCGGAAGGGCAAGCTGCGACTCCACAATGCGACATGATTTCGTAATCCGGTATATCATCACCCATACAGAGTACTTGTTTCTCTTCCAGTCCGTTTTGGCGCAAAAATTTCGCATAGGTTTCCATTTTATTGGCACAGCCAGTATAAATCTGCGTGACGCCCAATGACTCCATACGGTTATTTATGGACAGCGATGTGGCTCCCGAGATGAGTGCCACTATGTATCCTTTCTTGACGGCATATTGTATGGCGAAGCCATCCTTGATATTGCCGCACCTTACCGTCTCGCGGTCGGCATACATCCATACGCTTCCGTCGGTCATCACGCCATCGAAATCAAAAACGAAAGCCTTGATATCATGTAAATTTGCTTTATAATTCATAACATTCAGAATTAATCATTTGGATTTACGCGCCCTGTCGGCATAATCGAGCACATTCTCAAACACTGCTCGCCATCCCTCCCATCCGAAATCTTCGCATAAACTCTGATTGTGCCAAAGGAGCGAGAGGCTGCCGCCTACATGTTTTACCTCATCGACAATCTGCTTATATATGGTTTCGGCGGCTTCTGGCGTAGTTTTTTTATAATAAAAGAACGTAGAGTCCATCACTGCGAACGGATGAATCAGGAGCTGTTTCTCGCAGTCGCTTTCGAGGTCGAAGAATGGATAAGCGGTACATGTGCCTGAACGGAATCCCGGCTCGTCGGCATAACCCATTGTGTAGTCGTGCTGTATGCCATTGTCGAGCAGTGCATTATATGAACTTGGGAGGAACAGTCGAAGAAAATGGAACCTGTTCCGCACTGTCTTGCGATGCAGAAGCGACGCCAAGCGGTCACTCTCAACACCGATCAGAGAAGCATCATCGCTCGACGCATAAGAACCGTGCAAGCCCATCTTCGCGTTGTCGCACAGATGCTGAAGCAATTCGCGAAATTCTTTGTTTTGGTACGATATAGGTTTGTCGTATACATTGTAGTCGGCCATCAATGGGAAAAACTTCAATCGCATGCCCGAATACCTCCTATGCACATCGATAATATAGTCGAACGTGTCGAATGGATCATTCTCCTTGTGCATCAGCACTCGAAGACGCTTCTTCACTTCGCCGTTATGCTTGTTTGCCAGCAAGTCGCGGCCAATGCCTGTAAGTGTTCTCAACAGTCCTTTGTTTTTATAGCAATATGCGGCATCGATATCTACAGTGTTTTCCAAGTCGAAGCTGCGCTGGCTATATACAAAGTCGGCATAACGGCTTTTAAGTTTTTGTGCGAGCATGAGTGCCCACCTGTCGACAACAGCGTTCATCAAGAAACCCTCTTTATATGCCACACTCGCCGTTGCCGGAAAGCGGCCATGTACATCCGTAAAATGGGGCAAGTATTCCTCATACCGTGAGAGGCAGAAAAATGCTGCCGCGAAAATGTCGAAGGGGAAATCGCTATTTGAATTATGGACCGGATACAATGCCGAGCAACCCTCATAACAGAAACAATGCGTGTTCTGCTCCTCTATGGTCGTCTGGAACAGCAGGTCTGTGCAACGCACAAAGAGGCTGTCGCCGACACTTTGCTCGCCATAGCTCAATTTAGGGCCTTCAAATGCCTTGAAGAGGTCAATATCGGTTGTAATCTCGAACTCCGTTTTCAGTATATATCGGAATACGACATTAAGGGTATATCCCAACCTATTAGTCAGTCGTGGTACATGAATGAGCAACATAGAGTCTCAAATAAAATGCAAAAATACAACATTTTTTCAAATGTGCAAAATCAGGGTCGCCAGAATTGCCTAATCAAAATCAATAGACATCTGGTTACCTGTAACTTCGAAGCGACATTCGATTCCTAACGGAAGTGCGAGATTGTTGGTTTTTATATGTCCAAACGGACAATGATAGGCTACAGGATAGCCAAAGTCCGACACAGCATCCCGAACAATTACCTCGGCCGTGTGCCCGAAAGGTATCGTGTTGTCTCTCATGTCCGTCATGGCTCCGACAATCAACCCTTTGAGCCCAGACAGTTTTCCTGCACGCTTCAGGGCACACATCATCCTGTCAATATGATACAGCATTTCGTCGATATCCTCTATCAGCAATATTCTGCCTTCTGTGTCAATATCAGAGTCCGAACCCAGAAGGCTGTACAGTATCGACAGATTGCCACCCACTATCGGAGCATGGCACGAGCCGTTGCGATTGCGAACGCGAGGGTCGTCATTTATGGCATTGTAGCTACACTTGCCGTCAAACAACACTTTTTTCATGCTTGACAACGAAGGACATGAAGCTGTGGCGGCATCGGCAGGTATATCTATCGGCATCGTTGCATGGAGCGACGGCACTCCAAGCATACGCGAAAGGTGACAATGCAGTACGGTGACATCGCTGAAACCGACAATCCATTTGGGGTGTCTGCAAAAACGGCCAAAATCAAGCCTGTCGATAATCCTTACCGTCCCATACCCGCCACGGGCACAGAATATGGCTTTGATATCACTGTCGTCCAACAGTTTCTGCAGGACAGATGCTCGGTGAGCATCGCTACCAGCAAATTGATTTTCCTCATCAAAAAGACCATCTGGCAAGATTACTTTCAAGCCCCACGACTCCAGCATATTTACGGCAGGTTTCACTGTTTCGGCAGAAACCTTGCGTGCTGTGGCTGCTATTGCGACGGAGTCACCGGCTTTCAATTTCATTGATAACAAATTAATCATATGACACCAACGGAATCATCCCATATTTATTGCCCAACACAAAAACTTTTTATATCAGCGTTTTACCAAAACCAAAAAGTTAAAAACAGAAAAAACGTCATTCATGCACCAGCCTTTTTCAAAAAAATTTGTAAATTTGCATTTTATTTCAACTAACAAAAAGCACACAATAACCATCAAAAACACCAAAATAAAATGACTATCCGAGAAATAGCAAAATTACTGGACGCGACAGTCTGTATCGGTGAGAATCGGCTTGACGAAGAAGTGGAACACGCTTTCGCTTCCGATCTGATGAGCGATGTATTGACACTGAAAGACACCCCCATGCTCGTCACAGGGCTCTGCAACATCCAGACCATACGCACCTGCGACATGGCCAATCTCGACATCATCATCATTGTCCGCAACAAGAAAGTGACAGAAGACATGATAGAGCTGGCCGAAGACAACGACATGGTAATACTGACATGCGCATACTCGATGTTCAAGACATGCGGATTGCTTTACGAAGCCGGCATCAAGCCTCTATATTGAACCATATCCACTAAAACCCAGAACAATGCATCAAGAATACACAGTGATAGAAGGCGATTTTGTCAACGCCGGGAAAGCATCCAGTTCCGTAAAGAAGACATTGAAGCAACTCAATGTAGACCCATCGATTGTCAAACGCGTTGTCGTGGCACTCTACGAAGCGGAGGTCAACGCCATAGCCCACGCTTACGGTGGCAAGGTTATTGTCGACATCGAATCGGACAAGATCACTATGGTGGTTGCCGACAAAGGACCCGGCATCCCCGACATAGCCTTAGCCATGCAGGAAGGCTATTCCACAGCACGGCCTGAAGTACGCGACATGGGATTTGGCGCAGGCATGGGACTGCCCAACATGCAAAAAAATGTCGACAAACTCAATGTTACCAGCGAAGTGGGTGTCGGGACGACCGTAGAGATGGAAGTCAATTTCTAACATCAACAAAACTCTCCCAATAGCCTCGCTCACCATCCCGACTCAGTGTTACCCCACAATCCATTCCATTCTTCCACGTAACCCACAAAAACAAAATAAAGATGTTCGTACACGCAATAAAAATAAACGATAAGAAATGCATTGGCTGCATGCGTTGCCTCAAATCCTGCCCAACCGAAGCTATACGAATCAGCGAAGGAACGGCATCCATACAAGAGCATCGCTGCATCGACTGTGGGAAATGCCATGAAGTGTGTCCTGTAGAAGCCATCTACATTGACCAGGACGACTTCGAGATGGTACACGAGTTTCCTCATTCTGTAGCTCTGATCCCGTCCGTGTTTCTTGGCCAGTTTCCCGAGGATATACGCGTGTCACGAATCTACTCTGCTTTGGAGGATTTAGGGTTCCGCCATGTCTTCGAGGTTGAATCTGCCGCCAACATCTATGCCGAGGCCAAGGAACACTATGCACAGGAGAATCCCGAAACACGCCCTCTCATTTCAAGCTTCTGTCCTGCCATCGTCCGCCTCATCCAAATCAAATATCCATCGTTAGTAGAGAACATTACACCCATCAAGGCGCCCCTCGACATATCAGCCATCTATTGCCTGCAGGAGTTGCAGAACCGTGGCATTCCGCGCGAAGAGATCGGACTGTTCTACGTTACCCCATGCGCTGCCAAAATATCGGCCGTAAAGGCTCCCGTAGGCGAGAAACGCTCAATCATTGACGGTGTAATCAACATGGACTCGCTTTTCAACCGCACATACCGGAAAATCAAGGAACAAGGCAAAAACTACATACCAAAGCAAAGCCGCACAATCAACCTCTCGTCGGATGCCATTCTGAGCTCACTGACCAATGGTGAACGGCGTATCTGCCTGGCCAAGAAGTCATATGCCATCGACGGAATCGAAAACGTGATGGACTTCCTTGACAAGCTTGAAAATGACGAAGTCGAAGATGTCGAGTTTCTCGAGCTGAGGGCCTGTGACCAAAGCTGCGCTGGCGCCCTGCTGAGCTACGAAAACCGCTTCCTGTGCGGAGCACGCATGTATTCACGGGCCCGCAAGGCTGCCGAACGCGAACGCAACGGCGAGGTGCCGCGCGAACGCGAAATGGACAAGATGAAGGACTACCTGCTCGACAACTGCCGGGTGGAGGCACCGCAGCCACGTTCGATGTTTGTGCTTGACAAAGATCGCACCAAAGCCTTCGAGAAAATGGAACGTATCAACAAACTCAAAGCACGTCTTCCACAGATTGACTGTGGACTGTGCGGGGCACCCACATGCGAATCGTTTGCCGGCGACGTTGTAATAAACCGCATCGGCATGTCGCGCTGCATTTTCTACCAGCGCCACCTTGAGCGCAAAAACGACATTACACGACAAGAGTGCATTGCCGCCATGAATGCCGTTTGGGGCAGCGACCGCATGAAAGAATA
>CAMOFI010000013.1 GCA_946613135.1 uncultured Bacteroidales bacterium | reverse complement strand
TACAAGATTTCTGCCGCGCCAGCGGCAAGGAGTAAGAGTGCCAGCGGCAAGGAGAACGAAGCGGCGCAAGATGGGAGCTTAGTAGTTCTTCCAGTTGCGGAACCTTAGGTTGAAGACGCCGAAGAAGGCCTCTTTGAAGATCTTCATGCTCATCTTCGAGGTGCCAAGGACGCGGTCGGTGAATATGATAGGCACTTCATAAATCTTGAAGCCCAAACGTGTGGCTGTATATTTCATCTCGATCTGGAAGGCGTAGCCCACAAACTTGACCTTGTCGAACTTCATCTTTTCGAGCACGCGACGGCTCCAACAGACAAATCCTGCCGTGGCATCGAAAACCTTCATTCGAGTAATGAGGTGAACGTATTTGGAGGCATAATAGCTCATCATAAGACGTCCCATAGGCCAGTTGACGACGCTGATCTTGCCATCGACATAACGGCTGCCGACAACCACATCGCCTTTGCCAGAGGAGCAGGCCTCGTAAAGTCGCGGCAAATCGTCCGGATTATGGCTGAAATCGGCATCCATCTCTATCATATAGTCATAGCCGTGTTCCAGGCCCCACTCGAAACCTGCCAAATAGGCTGTTCCAAGTCCCAGTTTGCCCTTGCGTTCCTTGATGAAAAGACGGTTTGGGAACTCCTGCATGAGACGTTTAACGATGTCTGCCGTGCCATCTGGCGAATTGTCCTCGACGATGAGCATGTCAAATTCCTTATCAAGCGAGAAAACCTTACGGATTATCTTCTCGATATTCTCTTTTTCGTTATATGTAGGTGTGACAACTAATGTATCAGCCATGATTGACAATAGATTTAAGATGTTATTGTATTGTTCGGATTTGCAAAAATACTAAAAAATATCCAATTGAGAGTGATAGAACAAAAAAAATGGCTTGGCAGCACTGATACTCACCGTCTGTTTCTTTTCGCCACCAAGATGACAACGACTCCCAAAGTTACGCCGAACGAATTGGCTACAAGATCATTAACATCAAACCCACGATACGGCAACAGGTATTGTACCAACTCTGTAAACAATCCTATCGACAGCGACGCCAACCATGTATAGAACATCTTGTACCTTGACATCCGGAAAAAATCCATCACAAAAATTGCGCATGGAATATAAACTGATGCATGCAGAAGATGGTCTGCACGCAGGCCAAAAATGAAATTGTCGAGAGGGACTCCGAGTAAGCCTACGGGAGCCCACATGAGCGTCAGAAGCACAGCAAAGTACACCCAACGTTCCCATTGGCGGCGACGGCGGCTAAAGATGCCGGAAATGGTATTGGCTACAGTGCGCCGAACAGCAACAGCCATTGAGAGGCTACGCCACTTGAACGAGTCGCACTCCACTGTATTGCCGTCAGGACGGACTACGCCAGAGAGGCGGGCAACGACATCGGTGCGTGCGACACGCTCCTTTCGCGCACAGTTGTCGCCTCGAAAAACCAGATTTTCGCCTTTTATGCTAATCAGCCTATGGACTACGCAGCGGCCCTGATAGAGGAAAAGGCATACATCCCCCTTGCGGAGCGGACCGACCACTGGAGAGAGTTCTATCTTATCGTGCGTGCCCCTGATTAACGGCAGCATACTTTCGCCACCAAAGGCAATGCGCACAGTATGGCCCTGTGCAAGGCGGTCGCGAATTTCATCGACAATAAAGCTGTCTGCACTATTCGGCAAGGTTATAATATGGTTATGAAGCACATCCATAATTTCATTTGCCAAAAATCGTGTGATAACACAGCTGGGCCGCCTCGGCATTAGGCAAACATTCCAGACGGAAAAAAGGAACCGCCGAGATGGTATCGGAAACGATGTTGAACATAAGGTCGGCATAGCCATCGTGCTGCACCAGGGCAGGAGGCAACGAAGGATGCAGTGCTCCCAATGCCTCGGGGACCGAGAGTAGCCTAATCTGATTATATGGAGCTTGCGACAGGCGTACGACGGCAGACAACGGGAATTTGAGAGGAACATAGCAGGCAGTCTTGCCACTCCATGGAGAGCCATAGACCTGCGGTATGCCTGAAGACACAGACAGGATCGGGCTGTCGTCATTAAGAAGACGAGAGCCTTCGATATTGCTAAGCCATAGACGCGAGTGGGTGCTTTTGCCTGTACCCGACTCGCCAAGGAACATCACAGCACGTTTGTCGTAAACTATCACCGAACTGTGGACAAACGTAAGTTTGTCGCAGGCCGTCAGCATTGCATAGGCGAACCAAAAAGAGAAACGCAACGCAGAGACATTGCGACAAGGAGTGGAGGAAACAGACGACGTGCCATAACGATGGTGCATGCACAGAAGCAAAGACCCACTCTGCGCGTCGCGCATGGTGAACTGCAGCATTTCGCCTTTGGCACTAAATTCGCAGTGGCTGCCTATCTCCGAAAACATGAAACGGTTGAGCACAACAGGATTGTCCAGTTCCGAGAGGCGACAGTTATAGGATATAGTATAATCGGATTCTGCACTATGGCTACTGAACGGAAGAAGGGCGGCAGAAAAGGGTGCAAAACGGCATTCCTCAGGCCATTCCACCGACACATGTCTGTCTCCGATATTATACTGCGACGCCGTCATGCCAGTAGAACTCCGTTTTCATTCAGTTTGGCTATCCACAACTCAGCATCCCTGCTGGCTTGTGGCGTATCGACATCATAATTGCTTGTGAGGAGTTGAACAACATCCTGTTTGTCAAATTTGCGTCCTTCGAGCTTATTCCACAAAAAGAGCGATGTGTCGTTCAGGGCTATAACCTTGGTCATATCTCCAGGATTAATTCCTTGAACGAGGACTATATTCTCGTCAGACACATTACGCACCTTGTATTTCGGATTTATTTTCATTTTATATCTCTTATTGCTTTAGAATTCAAAAGGCTACGCCGACACGAAAGCCTGCCGTAAAAGCCAGCCACCCCTCGACAGGGAAAAGCATGAAACTGTGGAAATAATTATAGTCGTTTCCAGACCCCACAGACGGGCCAAGACCGGCATAGACATCGAAGACGAACCATTTTGCCAAAAACTGGTAGCCCGACTCGGCAAGCAATGCGATCTGACGTGTCATATAAGGGCATTTGGGAGGCTCCGGGCCAGACCGATATCTATAGTCCTGTCTGAACAATGTTGCTACAAACTCCGGCTTCACATAAAAACCAGCAAGCCAGCTGTCAGAACTGCATTGAGGTATGATACGCCATTTGTATGCCATTTTGATGAGCAAGCCACTGGGGTTGGATTTGTTCATCCAGTCCCAACCGAGTCCAATGATGCCCAGCGTTGCTTCAGCACTGTTCAGAGGGTTGAAGGCACGTTCGTAAGTGATCCGTGTAGATCCACTGCCCAAAGAAAGGAGTGTAATCTTGAAATCATTCTTACGCACTGCGTCATACACCTCGTCCTGAGCCATAGACAACGATGGGAACAGAAGAGAGACGACAAATGTCGCAACAATTACAATGTTGTTTTTAAGAAACATATACCAGAACGACAATGTTTTTACATTTGCAAAGATACATTTTTTTCTTTAAACGCTGAAAAATTAGTACCTTTGCAAAAATTTTTGAGTAATGAACAACCTGAAATACAACCTAAGAGGAGTCTCTGCACAGAAAGAAGATGTTCATAATGCCATCAAGAACATCGACAAAGGAATATTCCCAAAAGCCTTCTGCAAAATCATTCCCGACATACTTGGAGGCGACAAAGACTATTGCAACATCATGCATGCCGACGGTGCCGGCACCAAGTCGTCGCTGGCCTACCTCTACTGGAAAGAAACCGGCGATTTGAGCGTGTGGAAAGGCATAGCCATCGACGCCGTGGTGATGAACCTTGACGACCTGCTGTGTGTAGGAGCTGTCGACAACATTCTGCTAAGTTCCACCATCGGGAGAAACAAGCAGCTGATACCCGGCGAAGTTATCAGCGCCGTGATCAATGGGACCGAAGAATTTCTGCAAGAGATGCGAGACCTTGGTATAGGCATAACACTTACGGGAGGCGAAACTGCCGACGTGGGCGACTTGGTGCGCACCATAATTGTCGACAGCACCGTGACAGCGCGCATGAAACGTAGCGATGTGGTAGACAATGCCCGCATCAAACCAGGCAACGTCATTGTCGGACTGGCATCATTTGGACAGTCGACATACGAGAAACAATACAACGGCGGCATGGGCAGCAATGGTCTCACATCGGCACGCCATGACGTATTCTCGCAATACTATGCAGAACATTTCCCGGAAAGCTACGACCACAGCCTTCCGAAAGACGTGGTATACTGTGGACAGAAAAGGCTTACAGACAACACCGAAGTCGATGGAGTTGACGCCGGCAAGATGGTCCTCTCCCCTACCCGTACCTACGCACCTGTCATACGTCGCGTACTTGACGAATACAGGCACAAAATAGACGGCATGATACATTGCAGTGGAGGAGCACAAACAAAGGTATTGCATTTTATCGACCGCCTACATGTGGTCAAAGACAACATGTTTCCTGTACCTCCCCTCTTCAGACTTATTCATGAGCAAAGCGGTACCGACTGGAAAGAGATGTATACCGTCTTCAATATGGGTCACCGCATGGAGATATACACCGACGAGAAAACCGCACAAGGCATTATCGACATAGCACACAGTTTCAACATCGATGCACAAATCATCGGACACTGTGAGCCCTGCGACAAAGGACAAGTGACTGTATGCAGTCCTCATGGCAAATTCGTCTACTCTAACTGAACATACCGAAATGCACAAAGCTCTGTCGCTTGCCTACGAAGCCGGATTTGCTGCCATAAAAATCACGATGGCTATTGCCATAGCCATAATATCATCAAAAAGCCTGTTCAACAAGCTAAGCAAAGCAAGACGGCATATATCTTGACAAAGACACCATGTGTTATAAAAAATGCTACAGCCACTCGTATGAGCGGCTGTAGCGCTTTTTATTGTAGCAGATAGGGAATGACTACTCTATTGCTGAAGCGATCTGTGCTGCAAGTGACTTCATCTCGTCAGGCTCCATTTTGACATGGTGACTAAAATTCAAGTCGCCAGGATTGTTCAGTGGCATAAGATGAATATGTGCATGAGGCACGTCGATACCGACAACTGCCACTCCTACCTTTATGCACGGGCAGACTTTCTTAAGGCCTCTTGCGACCTTACGGCTGAACCGGTGCAGTTCCACAAACAGTTCGTCGTCAAGGTCGAAAATATAGTCGACCTCTTTTTTAGGAATACAGAGTACGTGACCGCGGACTACAGGGTTGACATCGAGAAAAGCGAGGCAGTTCTCTGTTTCAGCTACTTTAAAGCATGGAATTTCACCTGCTACTATACGAGAAAAAATACTTGCCATAGCGGTATAAATAAAAAGATTAAGACTTGTGGATTAGCGTTCGATAGTGAGGATTTCGAAATGCATCGTACCTGCCGGGACAACAACTTCGACAGTGTCGCCAGCCTTCTTGCCAAGGAAAGCTTTGGCAAAGGGAGAAGACACGGAAATGAGACCCTGCTTGAGGTTGGCTTCGCTTTCAGGAACAATGGTGTATACCTGCTTCATGTTGTTCTTGATATTCTTGATGGTAATCTTAGAAAGCAGCAACACTTTGGATGTGTCGATTTTAGACTCGTCGAGCAGACGAGCGTTGGCAATCAGGTCCTGCAGTTTAGAAATGCGTGCCTCGAGATGGCCCTGAGCTTCTTTGGCTGCATCATATTCTGCATTTTCCGACAAATCGCCCTTGTCACGTGCCTCGGCAATAGCTGCCGATGCAGCAGGACGTTCTACTGCGATAAGATGATGAAGTTCATCTTTCAGTTTCTGCAAGCCCTCTTCACTATAATACTTGATTTCTGACATTTTGTTGTTTAATTTTTACGTTAAAAAGCAGGAAAGGCCTAAAGAAAGACCTTTCCTTGCTTTTGAATATGTTTGCTGTACGTCTTAGAACTTAAAGGTAGCACCGATTGAATGGGTACCTTTCAATGCTGATGTTCTGAACGAATAGTCAAGAGAAATGGCGGAGCCTTTCTCCTTATTGATAGGCAATACTACTGATGCACCTGCGTGAACTCCAGTGTTGGAGGTTGTGCGGTTGCTAATGAAAATGTCCTTCTGATAGAGGTAAGCAGCACGCACCTGGAATCTGTCGAGCAAGGAATACTCGAAACCGAGACCGAAATTGTCGCGCAGGAATGCATTCGACGTGAAGTTACCAGCTAAGGTCAGGCGTTGGCTCCATTTTTCAAAGAGGAAGTCATAGGACAAACCGATGTTGAGGCAAGTCGGGAGTTCCATTTCACCGGGACGGAACTCTACCGTCATCGAGTTGCCGGCTTCATTGACCATGGTGAACGATTCGCCCGTACCGCCAAAGCTGAGGGCAGGTCCGATATTCTTAAGGGAGATACCAAACTTGAGTTCGTCGTTCTCGCCAGTCTGATACTGGATACCTGCATCGATAGCAACACCTGTAGCGCTGACATCGTCGGTTGACTCGGTTATGACCTTGATGTTGGCACCACCATGGATTGAGTTGGTGAACGCATAGGAATAGGCCACATTAAGGTTCATAAAAGTAGGAGATACCGTACCATTAGTTCCTGGTTCAGGGCTTTCGACTGTTGTTTTCTGCAACTCGCCAAAACCCATAGCCATAACGTAAGCACCGAGAACACCTGCATCGCCAAGGCGCAGAGCCAAGCCGAAGGCATTGATGGACGCACCGCTTACGAGGCCTGAACGGCCACCATAGAGCATGGTGTTTGTATAGACAAACTCCATGTGATCCACGAAGGAGAGGCCTGCGATATTGCTGAAGAACGCGTCGATGCCGTGGGCGCACGCGGTATTAATACCAGCCCAGCTGGAACTGCGGGCCCATGGATTGATGAGCAATTCCTGAGCTCCTGCTGTTCCTCTACGGTTGTCATTGCCGGCGAACAAGCTTGGTGCCGTCAGCGACGCTGAGAGGACCATTACAGTCAATATACTTAATATTCTTTTCATTTCTGCAAAATTTTAAAGATTGATGATAATTAGAACTGGAAACCGCTCATATCAACTGGGCGCATGGTACCGAACCATTTGACAACTTTTTCACCGATACCGGGAGTGCTGAAATGGATGAGGTACATACCACCGGCAATGGGAATACCATTGTGGTTGTGAAGATCCCAGTCAACCGTTGTTGTGTTGGAAGGAGTGTTGGGGATTGTTCTTACAAGTGTTCCGTCGACAGTGTAGATACGAATCGTAGAATTGCCCGGAACATTGATGAAACGAACCTTGGTTTCCAACTGGCTAAGGGTTTCGTAAGTAGAGTAACTGTAATATGGGTTAGGAACGACATTGATAGCGTCCATAATAGAGTCTTGGAAACTCTTACGTGCATTTTCGCTTGTAGCAACACCTGTTTGGGTAACAATGTCGCTTGTAAGGTCGAACTGATACATCGGGTTGTTGTTGTTGCTCGAACCGACAGCCGTTTCGTTGTTGCTAAGATATCTTCCATAACGGTTGTTGACATTGATGTCTATTGTCACATCGGTAGGAATATTCTTTGGATTGTCGATCTTTTCGGTAGCAAGAGGCATGTTGACCCATGCGACTGTCGAGAAGAGGAATGCTGCCGAGTCGCGCATAGGAAGCATCTTCGGAGAACCGTCGGCCTTGAGGAGGCCCTTGTTGAAGTTGCCGAAGTATGCTGTTCTAGCAGAAGTGTTCGTGTAGGGGCACTCGAAGAAATGGTCGAGTGACTTAAGCATGCTCACTGCCCAACGACCAGCATCGTACGAAGGTGAACGGTAGTCGAAATGTTTGTTGTTGGTGGCAGCGCCGGGTGTGTTGTAATTGATGTTGGAGAACTTTTGCTTGACAGCGTTCATCACATAGATATAGTGACGTCCGCCCATAACATAGTTACCAGTACCATAACTTGCGGTGCTGACGGGGTTCCACATCATGTCACGACCATTGAACTGGACATAACGAGAATCTTCACCGTACATGATATTCAGACGTTCACCCGTGACCAAGTTGATTGCATATCCCGGGAACCAGCCCATACCATAAGCATCAATATAGTTGGCGCTATCAGGGTTTGTCGAAGCTGTCGTTGCAGCGCAAGTGTCGCCATTCTTATCGATTGACTTGTGTTTACGCAATTGGAAACGACGTGCATTACCTTCAGCCTGGGTGTAGTCGTCACACATTTCAAGAACCGGGCAACGAGTCCATTTGGTTTGGTCGCTCGTAATCACGATACGGACACTGGGGAGTTTGTTAAAGTCGTTATACTTCAGAGACTTGTTTTTAGTGTAAAGCAGGGTCTCGTGCATAATCTCATTATAGTCCCTATTGTCATTCAGAGAATCGTGTACGCTCTGTTCTGCAAGGTAGTAGCGGAACGAGAAAGCAGGGTGATACTCGCGGATAGAGGCGAGACCGTAGGGGCTCCACAGACCACTGAGGACTTTCTCGTAGGCCTGATATCTATCCACACCGTAATAATTGAAACGGTCGAGGAAGTTCGGGTCGACATCTACCTTATAGTAGTCGTCGTCGAGGTAGAGTTCGTTTCCAGTGACGGGGCTGTGGAGATAGGTGTTCGACATGAAGGTTGTCTGGTTACCTTCAGAATACTGGGAACCACTACGAATCCAGTTTGTGACAATCGAGTTGTCATTGTCGGCTATACCACTTAACCACTGGTGTTCAGGATTGTCGAATGTCATCGAAGCAGAAATCAGCGTACCTTCGGTAATAAGACCGCCCATCGAGACATCTTCGGTGCCGTAGACGAGGTCAGTAGCAATTGCCTTAGGATTAGTTATAGCAACGGCGATACCGAGGTCGAGGAACAATTGTTCGTTGTAACGGCCGATGACGAAATCAGCAGTATCGGAATAAACATCTACCTTATTAATGGTATCGCGATAAAGCGGGGAACCATCCGGTTTGAAGATAACCCACTTGGATGAATTGTCAGTACCATTGAACTTGATATAGAATGAACCCTCCTTAATGTTGAGCGGGTCAATGACGCGCACGTTGATAGGACCGTAGTTTTGTTCGTAGCGCGGACGAGGAAGGATGCAGGGGTTAACCATTCTCTGGACACCATCGACAACAGTGAATTCGCCAGGTTCTTTAGCGGCTTCGCCTTTGCGTCCCATAAGTTCAATTATAGATTCTTCAGTAAGTTTAAGTGCGTTTCCACCATTGCCAAAACCGTCGATACGAGTGATGTTAGGACTCATACCGTAGGTTGCATTGACAATGGTACCGCCGTTTTCACTGGCAGGATTGTGAGGTTTAGCTGTAACAGCGGTAATAGTACCGCCTTTCTCATTCTTACGGCCTGCGAGGTAAGGTTCTTTCTGTCCGTCAAGCTTGGTAGGATCAGTTTGAGAATACTCTTTATAGCGGTTGTGTGCATAAGCGACACAAATATAATAGTATTCTTTATTATTGACCAGGTTAGTGTTGTTACCCTTGGCGAACTGGTCTGTTGTTACACGGACAACGTGCTTAATACCCGAGTTGGCACCATCGACCATGATTTTACCAGTCAGGATACCAGTTGCAGAGTTGGTGTTGTAGTTAACCAGCTGAGCAATAGGAATTGTAGGATTGTCGTTAAACGTTGTATCGTAACGATAGCCGATGACATTGTTGTTGGCGTCAGTAAGCGCTACAGTATCGATTGCGCTAACATTGTCATAATAGTTCTCAAGGTCGCACTGGAAAACAAGACGAGCTTTAGTCTCATCTCCGATGTCGGCTACAGATACGCCGGCATTGGCAAGCTGGTAGATCTGATAACCTTCGAACTTGTAGCTACGCTGATCTTTGGTGTAAGCAATGGTCTTGCCATTTTCAATATATGTACGAACTATCGAGGGGTCTTCCTCATTGTACTTTTCGTTATAGTTGTTGGAAGAAGGATTCTCATAGGTGATATAGAGGATAACCTCTTTGTCCATTTCCTGAACCACGAGTGTAGGAGCATCAGGACCATCAAGGACCTTGAAGCAGTTCTCGAAAAGCGACTGGCAGACATCGTCGATTTCGCGCAGCAGACCTACAGAAGTCCAAGCAGAACCACTTGTTGCCTGTGCAAACGGAATACCGACAGTGATGTAGTTCACAGCACCCGGCATCAGGGTGAAAGGACCGGCAGACTGCATGAAACGGCGGTCGTTAGGAGAGTTGCCCGAGAGGCTAGCCTCGTTCCAACCATCAGGGAGGAATTCGTCGTCCGGACGAACACCATTGGTACCCCATCTAAGAGGATCGCTATCGTAGGGGAACATGAAGTCGCACTTGACTGTCGATGTACCAGTGTTGATAGCATTACCACCGAAAGTCATGGGACGACCGTTTTTCCATATACCCTGCAAATAGTTATAATAGTCGGTAGCTTTGTCAGGTTCACCATTATCACCAGTAGAGTTATTGTAATACACAAAACGGCGCATACCGAAACGTTCATCGTCGACAATGTTGTTACCGAAGTTGACACCATTGATGGCGCAGTTGCCTACAGAGTCGTCTTTTTGGAAGTACCAAGCAAGAGGATAGTACATATCGGCATCATCGTTAAGCTTAATTGTGTCGTAGCCACCATTTATCAAACGATACTCGGCAAGTTTTTCAGGATAATACAGAGCCATCTTCGAGATGTCGACACGGGGGTTGTCTTTGCCATCAGGATCCATGTAGGGACCCTGGAAGAAGTCTATACCAACTGCAGGAGGTATACCGCTATACTGACCAGTTCCGGGACCATCCTCCTCGTCACCGTTGTAGCAGTAGCCTAAGCCACGCTTGACATCGCATCCCACATAGTCGTCTTGTGCGTAACCCAAATCCGGGTCGACCCACTGGCTGAAATAGGTGTTGCGGAGTTCGTAGGTAGAACGGTTGATGATTTCGTAAGAATAGAAGGTCATGTTGTTGATCTCATCATTGGTAGAGAAAGCGAAGGCCTGGGCACGAATTTCAAGACCGATAGGCTGTCCGCCAGATTCGGTATGGGTATTACCCATATCGTTGAACACCCACCATATAGTCTGGTCGCCTTTCAGTACCTGGTCAGAGAGAAGACCCGTTCCTTTCTTGACGATTCCAGCAGAGTCGTCCATAGTCGGTTTGGGAGTGTAGTTCTCACCGGGTTTCAAAGCAGCCTTCAAAGTACGAGGACAGAGGGCGTTGTCAAAATCATAGTAAGGATAATCACCATCCTGGTAATTGTATTTGCGGTCACCGTTAGCATCAAAGAACGGAGCAAGATAGTAAGACTGGTTAGCGAAATTGCCATGAGCAGGCCATTCTTTAATCACCTGAGCCACAAGGCTCTCGTCATAGTTGTCACGACGTTCTGCAGGGAACTTGGTGTAGTCGAACATCTGCATGAAAGTCTGGACTTCAGTCTGGGTGATTTTATAGTGGCGGTCATAGTAGTTACAGACCTCTATCGAGATGTCGGCAGCACCGTCAACCGTCAAGGGACCCGGCCAGTAGTCGTCGCCATTCTGTCCGAAACGGAGAGCAGCAAGACGAAGCTGTTCGTTGACATCCGTACCACCAATCCAAAGAGCAGCACAATACATAGGTGTTGTATTAGCCTCTTTTGGAATGTGATACTGAGAGATACTACCGTCATACCACATGTTGCCATAACCGTTAATAAGTGCACGCACATTGTTAACGTTCAGCTCAGCAGTACTCTGCGCTCTTTTACACGCAGCGGCCTTTGACTGCATAGCAGTCTTTGTCGTGGACGTCTTCTTGCACACGGTGCATTCGCGAGCCACGGCTGTTCCCATCAGCGACGAGAACATAAAAGCCATTAAGACTGTTTTAATAAATATATTTTTCATTTTTTTATAATTTTTCACATTATGACAAATTAGAAGTTATAGGTCAAAGTGACGCGAATGGTTCTCGGAGAAGACCAGTTCCAGAATCCGTTGTTGAGATAGATGGAGTATAGATCTCTGAAGGAGTCGGGATTGAGGTATGAATTGATGACTGCCTGAGTTTCGGGGTCAGTCAGGTAACCATTATCCGAGGGGTTGCCAGTTACGGAGAAAACACCCGTGATGTTTCTTATATCGAAGAGGTTGTTGACTGTAACCGAAGCATTGAGGTTGGTCTGGCGAGGCTTGCCGTTTTCACGTTTGATTTCGATAGGCCAGCTCTTGTCGACAACTACATTGAAGTAGAATCCCCATGGGAGGCGTGCGCCACGATAACTTCCGACAATAGTCTGTTGAGTGTTGCTGAACTGTCTTGTATAAGGACGGCCAGATTGTGCGACAGCGAGGAAGTTGACACCAAAGTTCTGGAAAGGATAGATGTCCTTTTTGCGAGGATTGCCGTCTTTGTCCTTGACGGTACGGGTGATCTTCCAACCTTGTTCTTTACCAAGTCGATAGTCGATATTGGCTTTGAACTCGTGACGACGGTCATCTGCGATAGGATTCAGCATCTTAAGGGTTGTATAACCTTCCTTGATAAGTTCAGACATTGTTGTTGCAGACAGACCGGTACCTTCTGCATACTGGAGAGTATAGTTAGCATTGATACGGACGTTGTTGCTCTGACGCATGTCGAAAGAGAGTGAGAAACCTTTGGTGGTTTTGAAATCGAGGTTGTCGTATGAATAGTAGTTTTGGTTGGGGTCAGCACCTGCATACTGGACAAGCTGGATAAGATCGCGAGTTTCTTTATAGTAGGCAGAGATGCTAAGAGCAGCTGTTTTGTCTTTGTTAAGAGCCTGCTGGAATCCAAGTTCGTAGTTGGTCACGCGTTCAGGTTTAAGGTTAGGATTGCTGATAGCGCCTGACACCTGGCTCATGAAAAGGTAGCTGACATAGTCGGCCTGCCATCCCGAGGAGGGACGACGAGCAATAATATCATAGTTAGCCTTGAATTGAGACATGTCGTTCACCGGGAACGAGAAAGCAATACGAGGCATGACAACGATTTGTGGTTTATAGTCCTCAAAAGCGCTTGACTTGATATAGTTTCCGCTGCTGTTGGGGATACGGCTATCCACTGTACGATAAGGAGTCGGTTTGCCAGACTCGCCGGAGATGAGGCTCGGGGCAGATACTTCAACACCATCCTTATTATACCAAATACCACCATTTCTATAACCTCTTACGGTAGGAGTGGTAGCATCGTAAGCATTGACATAGACTACCCAGTCGTCAGAAGCAGCTTCCGGGAATGCATTGTTGGCTCTGTCAGTATTGTAAGGTGCCTTACCGTTCTTCAGGTCTCCAATGGTATAGGACTCATACAACAGGTAAGGATCCTTCAGCACCATCTGGTTTCCGTCGAAATAGTCGACACGGACACCGATGTTGAAAATAAGGTCTTGGAAGAAGAACTTATCCTGGATATAACCTGCAGCGTAGATGGGTGAGAAAGAAGGCAGGTATTGATAATTCTTGTGTCCACGTCCGACGGGGTCGAAGAAATCTTCAAGCTGCCAAGTGCCTCTGTGATATCTTTCGCCAGTATGATCGAATCCATAGTAGCTAACAATTTGGTTGCTATTGTTGAAGAGTTCGCTTGCTGAGAACATGCCGATGCCGCCAAAATTGTTGAAGTCTTCGGGGGAGTAACGGTCGACATCAAGCCAATCGGTCATACTCATACCGAGTGCATTACGTATTGCTGCGGCAGAAGAGGTTTCGGTACCTTCGACATATTTGCGTTCGTAATCGACATAGAGGACATCGCCTTCGAAATGTTCGTTCGGTCTGTCATAGTCGAGGTTAAGGATATGGGCATTGGCGTTCTGACGCATAATGGTCCATAAGCTGTAAGCTGACAAACCGTAGTAGGAAGCAGTGTACTGGTCGTACTGGAAACCGATTTCAAGGTCGTGACCCTTGACAGTGGCAGCAGCTTTGGCCGACACATAGTAATAATTGTTTTCCTGTTTTGCATACGAAGCGTTCTGTACTCCGACATTGGCGTATGAAGACAAGCCATATATATTTGAAGGGCTAAGTCCATTGACGAGACCATTGAACTGACGGATAACATCAAAATTGTTCAAATAAGGAGCAAGGGACGGAATATTGTAAAGCTGTCTTGTATAGTTGGACAGAATGGGGTTGTACTCTGAAGGAGCGACGAATTGTGAATTCTCAATCCAGCTATTCTGTACGTATGCTGTTTGAACGGTACCGTTATACATATAATCGGTCCTAATATCATAAGAAGGAGTCTGTGTTCTGTAGAAGGTGGCGATATGGCCATATTTGAACAGGTCGTCGCCAAAGTTCTCATTGTACGATCTGGTTGTATAACGGTTATACATCGCCGTGATATTATACATGACCTTGGAGACCACAGGTTCCGTCTTTGCGTCGGGATTGCTCTCGTCGGTAGTAGGTTCCGGGTCTTTGAAGCGCTGAGTGAAGTCAGCGGTAATAGACATATTATGGGTCTTGTTTACTCCGTTTGCAGCATTATGCATGTTGAGAGGGAAGTAGGCAAGGCTCGTGTTTGGACCATATGAGTAGTCATACTCACCCGTGAGGACCAAAGATGTAAGCTCTGTGAAACGGAAATCCAAAGCTCCTTGCAACGCTATAGAATAGCTGCCGAAATCAGCTTCACGATCCTTACTTGCATAATAGTTTCTAGCATTAGGACGCTTGATAGGCTCAAAGTCAGACGCACGCAGTTGCTGAGCGGTGTAGTTCACAGTACCGTCAACAGGATTATAATCGATAGGAGCCTCCTCTATTCTCATCACAGTAGTATCGTGGACAACAAGGTAGCGACCATCCTTCGGACGATAGTATCCAAATTTGGAATAGGAGCCCGTACCTGTGAAGCGGAATCCGATAAGAGTACGAGAACCAGTCTTGTTGCCGCTCTCATCCTTCAAGGCAGTTTTAGCAACTGGACCTGTCAACCAAACAACAAGGCTGTTGTTGAGTCTATAGTCAAGATATGTTTCGTACTTGACGAGGCCCATAAACTTTGTTGAAGGCGGTTTAAGAGTAATAATCTGAGTACCACCGATAGCTTCACCGATGTTAGCGGGAGTACCGCCAAGGACGACCTGAATTTCGGCAATTGCTTCCTTAGGCACATTGACACCCGTACGAGTACGGACGTTACCGACCTGTGTCACCATACCTTCTTCACCACGGGCTGTACCCGATCCGCCATCGCTGTATCCGACACCGGCAACGGCTGCGACGATACCATCGACAGAGTTGGACGGCATACGTCCGATATCATCAGCCGAAAGACGTGTTCCTGTCTCAGGAGCACCAATTTCGATAACAGGCACCTTAGAGGTTTTGATAACAACGGTTTCAAGTTGTTTGCCTCCAGCCGACTTCCCGAGTTTTTCGTTGTAAACCGTGAAGCCTGTTGCCTTAACAGTAATCTCTGACTTGACAGTTTGGTATCCCATATAAGAGACCTCAATGTCATACTTTCCTACCTGTACAGCTTTGATAGTATAGTTACCATCCAAGTCTGTACGTCCACCTGATACCAGCTGTCCGTCTTGTTTGATGACGACATTGGCGCCGATCAAGGGTTCTCCGGTAGATTCATCGGTGATGGTACCTTTAATGGTACCTTGTGCTAAAGCCACTACATGTGCGGCCAATAGCAACCCGATTGTTAATAGTACCTTTCTAAACATACTTGTTGTTTTTGTAAGACTGTTAATTATTTATTTGTTTATTTATTTCTATATAGAGTTGTCTACACCCGTGTTCAAACATCAGTAATCGACTCTTTCCAAAATCGTTTGATAGATAAACGCCCTTCTGAGATCGATTCTACCATCAAACGGGCCCTGTTCGGACGGAACATCGTCTATTTTGTTTTCAGGTTTTACATTTTCGTCCTTGGCAAGAGTATTTGAATCTGGATTCTCGTAAGAGAAATACTCTTCATGGGGGTTGTTCTGTGTTTGAGTAGAAGTGTCGACGTTTTCGTACTCAGTCTGTTCTTCAATTTCGTCACCAAAGAGATCTTCAATTTCATCGTCATCCTCGAACAGCGTCTCGAATACCGGACGGGGCGTCGGGTCGGGAGCTGCAGTCTGCGGGGAAGTCTTCTTTCCGTTTTTTCTTCCGGAAAGAAGACCACCTGCTGCAAGAATGGCGATTGTTATTATGATATCCAAGAAGTCCACTTTGATGTCTTGAATTTAATGTATTCCTATTATTTTATATTTTGAAGTCTTTTCTCCTCTCTTTTCTTGCTCACCTCGTAAACGAGCGGACAAGCAAGGCACACCGAAGAGAACATACCACAAAGAACACCGATGAGAAGAGCGAATATGAAACCACGGATAACCTCACCTCCGAAGATGAACATCATGAGAAGAGTAAAGAATGTGGTTCCCGAAGTATTGATTGTACGAGCCAACGTTGAATTGATGGCATCGTTCATGTGTTGTAGCAGGGTGCGTTTGGGATAAAGGTTACGGTTTTCGCGCACACGGTCAAAGATAACGACGGTAGCGTTAATTGAATATCCAATTACCGTAAGGATGGCGGCGATGAATGACTGGTCGACATCCAAGCTGAACGGCATGATGCCGCGCAGCAGAGCGAAAAGTCCGATAATGAGTATAGTATCGTGAGCCAGGGCAGTAATACTACCAATACCGAAGCGCCAGCTCTTGAAACGGATACCTATGTAAGCAAATATCACCAGCAGACCACCAAGGACTGCGAGGACGGATGAGCGTTTCATGTCAGTAGCCATTGTGGCCTCGACTTGTTCAGACTGGATAATACCATAAGGATACACTTCGGCATTCGAGAACTGGGTAAGGGTGATTTCCTTGCCATCGTCGGTCTTGGAGAAATACTGCTTCGTTCCATTGAAAAGTTTTTCGTTGATAACCATTTCGTCGGTGATTGTATCCTTTTCGGAGAGTTTGTGTGCTGCACGATAAGCCTCGTAGTAATCTTCTGCGACGATGTTTGTTGTGATCTTAACCTGATTGTTCGGACCATAGGACTTGACTTCGGGAGCCTCGTCGAACTCGTCGGCAAGACTTGCACGGACATCGACCACATTAACATCCTGATCAAAGCGGACCACATAGGTGCGGCCACCCGTGAAATCGATACCCATACTCAGATGGCGGCCGAAGATTCCGATAAGGCAGATGACAATGGCGCAAGATGCGATTATGTAGAACACTTTGCGTTTGCCCATAAAGTCGACATTGGCATTGCGCATGAAATTCTCGCTGAAGCTGAATGAGAAGTTGATTTTCTTTTTATGGCTAAGCATCCAGTCGATAACGAGACGAGTGATAAAGATACTTGTAAAGAGAGACGTTACAATACCGATGCAGAGGGTGACTGCAAAACCCTGGATGGTGCCGGAGCCGAACATGATAAGGACAAGACCAAGAAGGAATGTAGTAACCTGACCATCGATGATAGCCGACATGGCGTTTTTGAAACCTTCGTCGATTGAATTGGAAAGGCTCTTGCCTGCACGCAATTCCTCTTTTATACGTTCGTATATAATCACGTTGCCGTCGACTGCCATAGCCATTGTCAACACAATACCTGCTATACCCGGCAATGTCAACACTGCACCGATTGAAGCGAGGACACCCATCAACAGGAACACATTAGTGACCAGGGCGACCACCGATACCCAGCCGGCACGGTTGTAGAACACCACCATATAAATAAGTACAATAATAAATGCAAGAATGAACGAGATGAGTCCTTTTTGGATTGACTCCTGACCCAAGGAAGGACCGACCACGGCTTCTTGGACGATACGAGCTGGGGCGGGCAGCTTACCAGACTTGAGCACATTGGCGAGGTCTTTTGCTTCGTCCAACGAGAAATTGCCCGTAATGGACGAACGGCCTCCGGCAATTTCGCCATTGACGCGAGGAGCGGAGTACACTTGGTCGTCAAGAACAATTGCGACACATTTACCGACATTGTCGTGAGTAATGTTCTTCCATGCGTGAGCACCTTCGGAAGACATCGTCATGGAGATTTCATTACCTTCGGTGTTGCTGAAATCTTGTCTTGCGTCAGTAATATAACTTCCGTCGAGTTTTGCCTTAGGCAGATTGGTGTTTCTGTCAAAGTCCTCGATTTTGATGGCATAGAGCTCGAAAATATTGGAGTTTTCTTCAACCGGTTTGACAGACCAAAGATATTTTACTTCACGAGCATTGACCTTTCCTGCGCGGATACCTTCAGCGATCATACGGCTTACTGCGGCAGTGTCTGCTTCGGCAGCACGGAAAACGACAGGGGGATATGGCTGGTAGCCTTGCCACTGAGCAAACAGTGACATTAAAGGATGCTCTTTTTTGTATTGTTCATTTTGGACATTTTCAGCATCTGTTGGAAGACCTGCGACCTCAGGTTCTTCGACAGAAGCAATGGAATCAGCCACTTCGGTGCTATCTGCCACTTCTGATTCAGAACCATTGTTACGGGATGCCAGATATTCATCTGTTGCCGTCAGATAGCCAGCGACACGATTATACTCGTTGAGGAGTCGCGGATCAGACATATCGCCGCTGTAGGTGGCCCAGAATTCGAGTTGGGCTGTACCCTTTAAGAGTTTGCGTACACGCTGCGGATCTTTAACACCTGGAAGCTCGACCAAGATACGCTCGGATGCCTGAAGTTTTTGGATAGTAGGCTGGGCGACTCCGAACTTGTCGATACGTTTGCGGAGAATTTCATAGGTTCTGTCGTAAGCGCTACTGGTTTCTTCTTTAAGTTTTGCGAGTATCGTATTGTTGTCGTCGTTCAACGTTGTGCCAGAGAGCTGGCTGCTGAAGTAGCCAGCAAGACGGACATCAGGTTTGATAGAGATAATAGCATCATAGAACAGGCTGACGAAATCTTCATTGACAGATTTCTTTTGTTGTTCGAGAGCCATCTCTATAGCTTTGTTGAACGTTTCGTCGTTCGTGTAGTTGGCAAGAGCTTTGACGACATCGACCGTAGAGACTTCGAGCATAACGTTCATACCGCCCTTCAGGTCAAGACCGAGATTAATCTCACGAGCCTGGCACTTTTTGTACGTGAAACCCATCCAGACCTTCTCATTGGCCATGGAATCAAGAAAATAAGTTTCTTTGGCAGTACGTAACGAGTCTGTAACGATAGCAGTCAAATTCTTAAGTTCAGCAGCACTCAATTCGCTGTTGCCTTGTTGTTTGACACAGGCATTGACATCACTCTGCCCCTGTGCACTCTCTACATACTTTGCAGCAACGGCCTTAGCCTTGTTTTCCACTTTCTTTGTCGCAAATGAAAACGACAATTGGAACAAACAAACGAGCACAAAGGCTATCGCTAAAAATCTGATAAGTCCTTTATTCTGCATTTCTTACGTGTTAAAGTTTTTTTAGTTATTCTATTTTTTTGAATATGCAAAAATAGGAATTTTTATTGACTCTACAAGTTATTTATCAAAAAAAACGCTAATATTTAATAAATAACTTATTAAAATACTTAGAATCAATCCATGTGTGAATTCAAAAAAGTTCGTATCTTTGCAGAAAATTTGACACAAAAAATGACAAGAAAGAAAGAGCCATCAGAACGCCACGAAAGCGGGAATGAAGTCATGTCAGAAAAAGAGAGCATGACATTAAAAAACTGGGCATTAGAAGACCGTCCCCGAGAAAAACTGATTGCAAAAGGGAAAAAAGAGCTAAGTAATGCAGAGCTTTTAGCAATACTAATCGGAAGTGGATCAAGGGGACAAAGTGCTGTAGATCTGGCCAAAGAGATCCTACGCAGCAACGACAACAACCTATCCGTCTTGTCGCGGCAGGGAATAAGAGAACTTACAAGAGGCTACAAAGGGATGGGAGATGCGAAAGCTGTAACCATTATTGCTGCCATGGAGCTTGGATACAGGATGTTGACTGAGCGAAACAACAGAAACGACTTCTATTTGACCGACAGTGAAAAAACATTCAACTACATAAGTCCGTCTCTCATAGACCTCCCACACGAAGAATTCTGGGCTATATATCTGAATATCAAAAACAGAGTACTATTCAAGCAACGCATATCGACAGGAGGGTTGACAGATACGACTGTTGACATCCGAAGAATATTCAGCATAGCTTTGGAGAAGAATGCTGTGAGCATAAGCGTTGTTCACAATCATCCGACAGGCAGCCTAACGCCGAGCAGACAGGACAAACAGCTCACACAGTCCATAATGGAAGCAGGCAGAATACTGAAAATAGGATTGTTAGATCACCTGATAGTAGGAATAAACCCTAATGGAAAGCCAGACTACTACAGTTTCCACGACAACGGGTTAATTTGAAGCATAAAGAGCATGGAATCATAGAGAAGGCTCGTGTCAACCACGAGCCTTCTCTATTGTTAGACTTACACCACCGATTTTCCCGCCCAAAGGAGGGTTGATTTTAGTGATTTTAATTTGTAAATATCTGATAGTATGGAATTCATCCAACAAATTTGAAGCAATCCTGTCGGCGACATTTTCAAGCAATCTGGACGGTATCTCCATCTGTTTTTTCACCGACTGGTATACCGACAAATAATTTACGGTATCGTCAATGTTATCAGATTTTTGAGCCTTCGAGGTATCTGTTTCGAGACGCAAGTTCACCCTAAAATTCGTACCTATCGACGACTCTTCACTGAAGCAGCCGTGAAAGGCATAAAATTCCATATCATCAATATCTATAAATGACATGATATCAGAATTATAAAAGATTACACAAGTGCATCAAACTGACGCAGGAAACGCAGATCATTTTCGAAGTAGAGACGCAAATCCCTGATTTGATATTTGAGCATTGCCATACGTTCGACGCCCATACCAAGAGCGAATCCACTATATTCCTTGCTATCGATACCACAAGCATCGAGCACATTGGGGTCGACCATACCGCATCCCAAAATTTCGAGCCAGCCGGTACCTTTGCATATATTACAGCCTTTACCTCCGCAGATATTGCAAGAGATGTCCATCTCGGCGGATGGTTCAGTAAAGGGGAAATATGAAGGTCTGAGACGGATCTGTGTTTTTTCGCCGAACATTTCTTTTGCAAAATACAGGAGCGTCTGTTTCAGGTCTGCGAACGATACTTTTTTGTCAACATAAAGGGCTTCGACCTGATGGAATATGCAATGTGCACGAGCAGATATTGCCTCATTGCGGAACACACGACCTGGAGCGATGATCCGAATAGGGGGTTTGTTGTTTTCCATCACTCTCACTTGTACCGAAGAAGTGTGGGTGCGCAGAGCCACTTCCTGTTTTCCTTCCTCCTTTTCCACAAAAAAAGTATCCTGCATATCCCTCGCCGGATGATCGTGAGGGAAATTTAGGGCAGAAAAGAGATGCCAGTCGTCTTCGATCTCGACCGATTCGGCGACAGTGAACCCTATACGCGAGAATATGTCAATAATCTCGTTCATAACAACAGAGAGCACATGCCTGCTCCCGATCTCGGAATAATCCGTAGGCATTGTAAGATCCATGGAATCAGACTTCTGCTCAATAGAATCAATACTCTGCTTGAATTCTTCAATTTTTGCCTGAGCAGCTGTTTTCAAACGATTTAGAGCCTGACCTATTTCTTTTTTTTGCTCGTTAGGAACAGTCTTAAACTGTTCAAACAAGTCGCTTATAACACCTTTTTTGCCTAAATATTTGATACGGAACTGTTCTATTTCCGCAGCCTTATCCGAAGATTTTCCAACCGAAGCCAGTTGAATATCGCGGATAAAATCTTCAATTTGATTGATTAACATAGTTTTATTTGAGATTTCGCAGTAGTTTATAGTTTATGCGTGGACAGATGGCCTAAGAATGCAGAAGCTGCATCATCATTTATCTATAAGAAAGAGAGCCATCATGTGACTTGTCGATTTCGAGGGATGCGTATTAACGTTCGATGACAGATATTTTCATTTTAACATTCTCGAGAGGGCGGTCGCCATATCCGCATTTGACGGCGGCGATTTTATCGATTACATCAAGGCCCTCAATCACCTGTCCGAAAACAGTATAATCATAATCAAGATGAGGAGTTCCTCCGACTGTGGTATACACGTCGATCTGTTGCTGGTCGAACGTCTTTCCCATCTGAGCCGCCATCATCTGCAATTGGTCAGCAGACCATACATTGCCCTGAACGATATAGAACTGGCATGACGAAGAGGATTTAGTAGGATTAACGGCATCACCCTGACGCGCAGCCGCCAGAGCACCCTTGCGATGGATTAGTCCCTTAACGAACTCGGCAGGTATGGTGTAGCCGAGAGTGCCATTGCCCAATTGTTGTTTCGTGGAGGCATTACGAGAGTTAGGATCTCCTCCCTGAATCATGAAACCATTTATGACACGATGGAAAAGAAGGTCATTATAGAATCCTTCATTTACTAACTTTAGGAAATTATCCCTATGTTTTGGAGTCTCGTTATAGAGCTCTATAGTCATATCTCCAAGTGTCGTTTCGACTAAGACATAGTATTTTTTTTCGTTCATATTATTTTGTTTTTCAACATTCTGAGCATTACCTACCGATAATGTTGCAAAAAAAAGCAATAAAAATATAGATTTTTTCACTTTCATACCACAGAAAATTATTAATTTTGCAATGCAAAAATAGTAAAAAAAAACAGATTAGGACAAAAATAAATTGAAATTTATGAAGAAAAAAATTTTAGCCATTGCATGCCTTATCTTAATGGGCGGATTTTCAGTTTTTTTCTTTGGAGCATGCGACAAAGACACGACCTGTTATGTTGAGATAACGGTTCTGGACGTCTTGACAAACAAGCCTGTTCCTGGTGCTAAAGTCAAAATTCTTGACATCGACACGAGTTTTGGCAACACGCAAGGAGTCACTTCGGCGGACGGAGTTTTCAAGACAGAGTTCAAAGCGCCTGCCATCCTTAACGTCACAGCAGAATACGAGACAGGATATGACGACATGTACACCCCTGATGTTTTTTACTGCTATCGCGTTGGCAGCAATACCATTCGCCTTAAAGGCGGCGAGGTGGTATCTAGCGTAATCAACCTTGAAAAAGATATAATCAGAGACCAGAGATAAAGCAAACGAAATGAAGAATCCCTTTTCCGACAAAGACTTACAGCAGATAGCGGGCTTAGGTCTGACAGAAGGAATAGTACAGAAACAGATAGAGAATTTCCAGAGAGGATTTCCCAAAGCGAAACTGTTAGAGGCCGCCACTGTTGACAATGGTGGTATTATTCGCATGACGGACAAAGACATTTTGCGTTTGTCGAAATTGTACAAGCAGTCGTTAGGGAACAGGCGAGTCATGAAGTTCACTCCCGCCTCGGGAGCAGCCTCGCGCATGTTTAAGGATCTGTACACCTTTTCATCGACATATTTCGGAGTTGCCAACAACTTTGAGAAAGAGTTCCCTTCTGTCAAGGAGTTCCTACAGCACATACGCACGTTTGCGTTTTTTGAAGACCTCAAGAACTGTATGGAACGTTCGTCGCTAGACTTTGGGGACTATATGGATCGCGGAGACTTCACGACAGTAATCAATTATCTGCTGAAAGAGCAATATCTTGGGTATGGTGTCTTACCCAAAGCGCTACTTAAGTTCCACAGATATGGAGAATTGAGCCGAACACCCCTTGAGGAGCATATTGTCGAAGGCGCATCGTATGCCAGAAACGCCGACGGGACTGTATATCTCCACTTTACAGTTTCGCCGGAACACCATCGTCTGTTCCAGAAAAAAATAAGCGAAGTAAAACGATATTACGAGTCAAACTTAGGAATCAAGCTAAAGATAACTCTCTCAGAGCAAAAGCACTACACTGACACAATAGCCGTAGACGAATACAATGAGCCCATACGTGACGAGAACGGTCAATTGACATTCCGTCCGGGAGGCCACGGAGCGCTTATCGAGAACCTGAACGAATGCAAGTCTGACATAATATTTATAAAGAACATTGACAATGTGGTTCCAGACTGGATGAAACACACAACCATCATCTACAAAGAGGTCCTTGCAGGTCTTTTGATTGAACTACAGTCGAAAGCATTCGAGCAACTACGTTTGTTGGACAAAAATCCCGACAGTAGAACAGTCGACAAAACAGCCAAATACGCAGCAGAAAAGCTAAACATTACCCTTCCGGACAGTTTCGCAAAAGCATCACAAAAGGAAAAAATTTCAATGTTGCGCGAGAAGCTGAATCGTCCGATAAGGGTGTGCGGTATGGTCAAGAACCAGGGGGAACCCGGCGGAGGGCCATTCTTTACGGAGAACACTCGAGGCGAGAAGACACTTCAGATAGTTGAGACAGCACAAATCAACCGCAAAGAGACAGACCAGGAAGCCATCCTAAATTCCGCAACTCATTTCAATCCAGTTGATTTAGTATGTGGAACAAAGGACTATCGAGGCAGATATTTCGATTTGCGCAAATATGTAGATCCATCAACTGGATTTATCAGCAAAAAAACCAAAGGAGCCGTTACGGTTAAATCGCAGGAGCTGCCCGGGCTATGGAACGGTGCAATGGCAGAGTGGATCACGATATTTGTCGAGGTGCCATTAGCGACCTTCAACCCAGTCAAAACCGTGAACGACCTCTTGCGCAAAGAGCACTTAGAGGGATAAATATCATTAAAATACACAAAAAAAAGAACAATTATTTGTGTATATAAAAATAATGATGTAATTTTGCAAAACATTTCCAGCCCTTCAAATTTTAACCAAAGGGTTGCTATATAGATAGTTAAACAATAAAATATAGTGTATTATGGGTATTAATGCAAACAAAAAAGTAAAAAGAAGAAAAGTGAGAGTTCAAGGCAACAAGAACTCCACGAACAACTGGGGTTTGAATGCCGCTGGTTGGAACGCTGTCCACAAAGCCATCATCAACGCTGAATAAGCGAAAGTCCCACTGTTAGAACGAAAAAAGTGCCGGAGAGAGAATCTCGGCACTTTTTTTATTTTTCAAATATTGACTGGTTCGATAGCACAAAACAATCACATCAGAAACAGTAATTCAATATAAAATGCCAGACCGGCATTTCGATAAGCAAAACTTAGCGGAAGACAAGTCTACGCCATACAAATCCGTAGGAATGAAACAATTCACGTGACTAAACCTCAAGCTGTTTACCATCCAGTTTTGCAGCGACAAGGTCATCTCCCTTATATATTAGTTTTAACGAGAAAAACGGTTGTTTCTCGTCCATTATCAGGCGCAGGAAAATGCGGTCGCCCGGCCAGAGAGTAAGATTAAAAAGACGCTCTTTGTCAATCCACTCAAGATCACCCTCGTTGCAATCTGGCAGATCCGACACCGCATCGTCTTGATTCGAAGTCGAGTTGCCAGCAAACCATCGATCGGCAGTGAAAAGATGCATATACTCGCAAGGCCATATGTCGGAAATAAAAGTCACAATACCACGGTAGCGCCACGAAGCGACCGTAAAACCAGTTTCTTCGTACACCTCACGTAGCATACACTCGTCGGGGCTCTCGTCAGCTTCGCACTTTCCCCCCACCCCTATCCATTTGTCGTGGGAGGCGTCGTTTTTCTTTTTGACACGATGCAACATCAGGTATTGACCGCCGCGCTCCAAATAGCATAATGTGGTTTGTTTCATTGATTTGAGTATTAAGATTAGGTTACACAGGAAAATCCTGCAGATTAGGCAATTGGGGCAGTCTTAACGGGATAAGTCGACAAGACATATACCCTTATTCATTATATTATTTGTGTCATATAATTAATAATGCCGCCCGCTGTGCGGGCGGCATTATTATTGGTGTTGCAACACGGTATAATCTTAGAGTGTGAACACAGGTTCGATGAGAGTCTTGCCAAGTTCGATAGCCTCTTCGTTCTGAGGGATGAGGTTATGGTGACGAGCAGGCAGAGATTTTTCGAGACCTTTATGGATGAATTCGCTTCCGACGATAGGTTTCAATTTGAGGAAACCACCGAGAACGATCATATTGAAAACCTTAGCGATACCTTTTTCTGTAGCCTTTTCGGTTGCAGGAATTTTATAGATGTTGATATCTCTACGAGTAGGTTCGTGGGTGATACCGTTAGGATCGTAAATCAGCATGCCACCAGGTTTTACACTCTTCTCGAATTTGTCGAGGGACTGCTGGTTGAGGACGATGGCAGTGTCGAATTTGCTGATGATCGGCGAGCTAATGCGCTCGTCGCTGACGATAACGGTGACGTTGGCTGTACCACCGCGCTGTTCTGGGCCATACGAAGGCATCCAAAGCACTTCTTTATCTTCCATAACACCGGAATAGGCAAGGATTTTACCCATGGAGAGGACACCCTGTCCACCAAAGCCGGCGATTATTATTTCTTCTGTCATAACTTTGATTGTTGATATGTTAAATGCTGATGGGTCACAGAGCAACCTTCAACAAACTAACGATTAATAATTATTTCTTAACTAATTCGCCATCAACCTTGATGTCGCCGAGCGGATACTGCGGGAACATGTTCTCTTCCATCCACTTGTTGGCCTGGACCGGGGTCATTTTCCAACCGGAGTTGCAGCTGGAGACAATTTCCACAAAGCTTACGCCTTTCTGCAGTTTCTGGTTTTCAAATGCTTTCTTAAGGGCAGCCTTTGCCTTACGGACATTTGCAGGCGTGTGTACACTCTGGCGAGTGACATAATATGTACCCGGCAGCTGAGCGAGCAGTTCGGTTACCTGGAAGGGCCATCCGTTGAGTTTTTGGTCACGACCGTAGGGGGTTGTAGCGGTCTTCATGCCGAGCAGAGTGGTCGGTGCCATTTGTCCGCCGGTCATACCATAGATAGCATTATTGATGAAAACCATAGTGATGTTTTCGCCACGGTTGCAGGCATGGATGGTTTCGGCAGTACCGATAGCAGCGAGGTCGCCGTCGCCCTGATATGTGAACACATAGCGGTCGGGGTTGAGACGCTTGATAGCTGTAGCCACAGCAGGTGCGCGTCCGTGAGCAGCTTCCTGGAAGTCTACATCGAAGTAGTTGTAGGCCATAACGGAGCATCCTACAGGGGAGACACCGATGGTCTTGTCTTGAATGCCGAGTTCTTCGATAACCTCAGCGATGATGCGGTGAGCCGTACCGTGACCGCAGCCAGGGCAATAGTGCATAACGGCATCCGTCAGAACTTTTGATTTTTGGTAAACCAGGTTTTCAGGTTTTACTATATCTAAATTTGCCATTTTACTAAGTTTAAAAGGTTTAAAAGTTTAAGGTTCAAAAGGGGAATAGTCTTTGTAGCCTTACCACTTTTTCAACTTTACTTGATGATTTTGTTTTCCATTGCTTCAAGGACCTCTTCAGGAGTGGGGATGATACCACCAAAGCGGCCGTAGTGTTCGATAGGAATCTTGCAGTCGGCGGCGAGTTTGACATCCTCAATCATTTGGCCTGCGCTCATTTCGACGCAAAGCATACCCTTGACCTTGTTTGCCAGTTCAGCTATTTGTTTGGTCGGGAAAGGATAGAGAGTGATAGGACGGAGAAGTCCGACCTTGAGACCTTTTTCGCGTGCGAGCTGCATAGATTTCATGCAGATACGAGCTGATGTGCCGTAAGCCACGAAGATATAGTCAGCGTCGTCGCAGTTAAGGGCTTCGAAACGGACATCCTCTTCCTTCATTTGGGCATATTTTTTCTGAAGTTTCTGGTTGAATACTTCCTGACGTGCCGAGTCGAGTTCGAGAGAAGTGATGATATTGTGCGGGCGTGTAGCGGGTTTGCCCCAGGTGCCCCAAGGAGCCTTGGCGCGGCGTTCTTCCTCGGTCCAACGGGGAACATAGTCGCGGGTGTAGCATTTTTCCATGCACTGTCCGATGGCGCCATCGGTGAGGATGAGGACAGGGTTGCGATATTTGAAAGCGATATCCCAAGCGTCGAAGACAAAGTCGTACATTTCCTGGACCGAAGAGGGAGCGAGGACGTAGAGCTGATAGTCACCGTGTCCACCGCCTTTGGTGCTCTGGAAATAGTCGCTCTGAGCGGGCTGAATAGTACCAAGACCGGGGCCGCCGCGCATTGCGTTCATGACGACACAGGGGATTTCGGCACCAGCGAGGTAAGTAAGGCCTTCAGCCATCAGCGAGATTCCGGGAGAGGACGATGAGGTAGCGACCTTTTTGCCGGTAGCGGCGCCGCCGTATACCATGTTGATCGAAGCCAACTCGGATTCGGCCTGCAGGACCACCATTCCGGTTGTTTCCCAAGGTTTCTCGGCCATAAGAGTTTCCATAACTTCCGACTGCGGAGTGATAGGATAGCCGAAATAGCCGTCCGTAC
>CAMOFI010000012.1 GCA_946613135.1 uncultured Bacteroidales bacterium | reverse complement strand
CGTATTCAAGCTCGTCAAGCCGGAGCAGCAGCTCGTACTCCAGCCCGTCAAGCAGAAGCTCAAGCCGGAGCAGCAGCTCGTACTCCAGCCCGTCAAGCAGCCGCAGTTCTGTATCAAGATCATCGTCGAACAATAGCGAACGCAGAGGGACAACAACATACAATAACCGTTCGCACAGCCGCAGCAGTGCTGTCGGCAGCGACTCTCGCAGAACCAGCATGGACAACTATAGAGGTTCTTCGCGCTCATCGGTCGGAAGACCTTCAAGCAGTGCTCCATCCACACGCGGAGACCGTGTTTCCACACAGTCCGACCGCAACAGCAATCAGGTGCGCAGCAGCCGTCAAGATGTCAATCCCTCCAGCCGTGGTGGCGGAGCACCTGTCAACAACGGACATATCAACAACAACAGCGGACGCGGCACAGTGAACCCACAGCATCATCCTGGACACAGCTATGCACGCCCTGGCCACCCTGGCCATATGCCTCCCTCCCATCGGCCAATGCACCCCGCTCCCTATTTCCACCACCCCTACCATCATCACATGATCCACATGCACCCCATTATCTGGCATCCACTTCCACCGAGACCTATCTTCTGGCCTGGATTCTGGGTCTACTGCAATTCATACTGGTATGACTATCATGTGACAGATGTTGTAGTAGTACACAAATACATTCACGACACCTATAACGTAGACATGGTCAGTTACGCAATAAGCGGAGACATAATGTATGCCATTGTCAACGACGTGGATGGCAACACATATCTGCAAGTGTTCGACAACAACGACAAATTGCTTGCCGAACAAGAAATCAGCAGGAAATACATAAAGACAGAGATTGACCGCGAGAACGGCGGATGCTGGATATTCAAAAAGAGAGACAAAGACCCGATGCTCTTCATCTACGTCGACGGCGAACTGCTGATATATGAGGCTGATTAAGGACTTCAATAGCCCAATCATTTAATCGCGCCAAAGTCTGAGAAATTATTTAATGTTGTTTGGAAAGGGGTTGCATAAATCATGTGCAACCCCTTTTTTAGCTCCTGTCGGCCATTCATGCGTCTGGCATCTTTTCTACTGGCCAATCAGAAAAGTTCTGATGCACAAAAAAACAGCGATATGTTGTTCCCATACCGCTGTTAACTATGAACAAGAATAATGTTTCTGTTATTGTAGTTTCAAGAGTGCCTCCTTGATACGGCGGATAGCCTCAACCAGAAGGTCCTCGCTGGTAGCATAGCTCAGACGGATGCAGCTGTCGTCGCCGAATGCCGAGCCCATGACGGTAGCCACATTGGCTTCGTTGAGCAGATAGAAAGCCATATCGGTGGAGTTTTCGATCTTCTTGCCGTTGAAACTCTTACCATAGTACGAGCTGACTTCAGGGAAGAAATAGAATGCACCTTGCGGCAGACGGACTTTGAGCCCGGGAATTTCACACAGGAGCTTGTAGACCAAGTCGCGACGCTTCTGGAAGGTATTACGCATGTTGATAATATCGTCACTCGTCTTGGGGTCCATAAGCATAGCGCACACGGTAGCCTTTTGGGCGATGGAGCAAGTGGCGCTCGTGACCTGGCCCTGCAGTTTGTTGGCAGCCTTGGCAATAACCGTTGGAGCTGCTATGAAGCCTATGCGCCAGCCTGTCATGGCAAAGCCCTTGGCAACACCGTTGACTGTGATGACACGGTCGCGCACCTCGGGGAACTGTGCAATCGACTCATGCTTGCCTACAAAGTTGATGTGCTCGTATATCTCGTCTGCCATGACGAAAAGATTCTCATGACGGGCCACAACATCTGCTATGCCACGAAGCTCCTCTTTAGTGTAGAGCATTCCGGTAGGATTTGAAGGTGACGAGAACATGATGAGTTTTGTACGTGGCGTAATGGCAGCTTCCAGTTGTTCCGGAGTGACCTTGAAGTCATTTTCGAGTTTTGTCTTGACAAACACACATTTTCCTTCGGCCAGACGTACAAACTCCTTGTACGAAACCCAAAAAGGCGTAGGAATTATGACTTCGTCGCCTGGGTTGATGAGACACTGAACCACTTGGAAAAGGCTCTGTTTTGCACCTGTCGAGACGACAATTTGTTCAGGCTTGAAATCAAGGCCATTATCGCGTTTGAATTTGGTGCATACGGCCTCCCGCAAATCAGGATAACCCGGCACCGGGGGATAATGGGTAAAGTTGTCGTCGATTGCTTTTTTGGCGGCTTCTTTAACAACCTCAGGAGTGTTGAAATCGGGTTCTCCGATACTAAGACTGATAACGTCTTTACCCTGAGCCTTCAGTTCGCGAGCCTTGGCGGTCATAGCCAGAGTCTCCGACTCGGCCATATTAAGGATTCTTTGAGAAAGTATTTCCATATGTTGATGTGTTGAATGTTAAACGTTTGAGAATTTAAGGGTTTTAACGGTGCTAATTAATCAGTAATCTTACAGCTTCTTTATATTGTTCACACTGTTTTTATTGTCGCTGAACGGAGGTGCAAAAGTACGAATTTTTTTCTAAATGCAATTAAAATATGACATATAAAAAAAAATTGTAAATTTGTAGTTTGGATTTTTATAGCACGAATTAAATTAATCACCAAACAAATATCTGTATATCATGGCAAAAGAAGTGAACGATGCCGATGCATCAAAATTGGAGAAACTGAAAATTCTGCAGAGCACGCTCGACAAGATTGAGAAAAGCTACGGAAAGGGTTCGATTATGAAACTGGGCGACCGTCCCGACGAGACGTACGAAGCCATTTCGACGGGTTCCATCAGCCTCGACACCGCACTCGGCATTGGAGGATTCCCCAAAGGGCGTATTATTGAGATCTATGGTCCCGAATCGTCTGGTAAGACAACTTTGGCAATTCATGCCATTGCCGAAAGCCAGAAAAAGGGAGGCATAGCCGCATTTATTGATGCCGAACATGCGTTCGACCCTGTATATGCACGCAAACTTGGCGTCGACATCGACAACCTGCTGGTATCTCAGCCCGACAACGGAGAGCAGGCACTCGAAATCGCCGACAACCTGATACGTTCAGGCGCCATCGACATCATTGTGATCGACTCTGTGGCAGCTCTTACGCCAAAGGCTGAAATTGACGGAGAAATGGGCGACTCTAAAGTTGGCCTGCACGCCCGTCTTATGTCGCAAGCCCTGCGCAAGATGACATCAACGATAAGCAAAACCGGCTGCTGTTGTATATTCATCAACCAGTTGCGCGAAAAAATCGGAGTAATGTTTGGAAATCCCGAAACCACCACCGGCGGCAACGCACTGAAGTTCTATGCCTCTGTACGTATCGACATACGCCGCATACAAGCCATCAAAGACGGAGACCAGAATATTGGCAACCGGGTGAAAGTAAAGGTAGTAAAGAACAAAGTGGCTCCACCGTTCCGCACTTGCGAATTCGACCTTATGTTTGGCGAGGGAATCTCCAAATATGGCGAGATTGTCGACCTTGGTGTAGAGACCGGTATCATCAAGAAAAGCGGCTCATGGTTCAGCTACGGAGAAAGCAAGCTGGCACAAGGACGCGAGGGTGTAAAATCGCTGCTGCGCGACAACCCCGAGCTTAGCGACGAACTGGAATCACAGATTCGACTTGCTCTCCACGAAAAAAATGAAGAAAAATGACGCGACAAGAATCAAAATAAGGCGAAACTACAACTAACAAGACAGGTATACACATAGCTGCCAACTCCAAAGTCCATGGCAAAGCCTTGGCTTGTTGAAGTCCGTTGCTGAAATGCCTGTTTCCGAACAGAAAGCCCATTTCATAATCACTCTGGGCATCAGCCTGGTGTCCATATACAGCTTAGGGTGTACTGCTTTGATTGCATAGTCATTGCCTTATCATCGACAGCATTGTCGAGCAACAGATTTTATGAACGGCCAATATATCATAACGCCCTATGGAAGAAATATCGGAAGAAAAACAGGTAGAACAGAAATACGATGAACTGATTGAAGCCTGCCGCTCCAACCAGCCCCTCAGTCCTGAAGACGAAAGCAACATATTCAGGGCTTTCAATATTGCCCGCAATGCACATGCCGACACACGCCGCAAGTCTGGCGAACTGTACATATTCCATCCTCTTGCCGTAGCCCTTATTGCCGTCAAAGAGGTAGGGCTGGGACCAATTGCTGCCATCTGTGCACTACTGCACGATGTGGTTGAAGACACCGACGTGAGCCTGGACAACCTGAGAGCCATATTTGGCAACCGTGTGGCACGAATAGTGGACGGCGTTACGAAGATCGACAAGGCAACGATGATTGCCGAACAGAACGACAACTTCTCCTCGCAGGCCGAAAACTACCGTAAGATTCTGTTAGCCATGTGTGACGATGCTTACGTCATCTTCCTCAAACTTTGCGACCGGCTGCACAATATGCGCACCCTCGGCTCGATGAAAGACACCAAAAAACTGGCCATCTCGTCGGAAACGCAATATCTCTATATCCCATTGGCTCACAGATTAGGGCTTTATAGCATCAAGACCGAACTCGACGACCTGGTGATGCAGTACACCAATCCCGAGAAATATGCCGAAATATCGGGTAAGATTGCCGACACCGCCGGCACTGAGATAAAACTCAAGGAATGCTTTACGAAACCTATCAAGAACATGCTTGATGCCGGCGGATTCCGATACACCATAAAGACACGCGTCAAGTCAGTTTATTCCTGTTGGAAGAAAATGCAGAACAAAGGAGTTTCGTTCGACGAGATTTTCGACCTTTATGCGATGCGTATCATTCTCGACGTTCCACAGGCCGAAGGCATGCCAACCGAAGAGGCAAAACGTCTGGAAGCTGAGGAATGTTTCAAGGTATACACACTCATTACAGGCCAATTCGCACCCGAGCCCTCACGACTGCGCGACTGGATACGCAACCCCAAAAACAACGGCTACGAATCGCTCCACACCACGGTAATGACGCCTATCGGACGATGGGTGGAAGTTCAGATACGCACCACACGCATGGACCGCATAGCCGAGAAGGGCATTGCAGCACACTTCCTCTACAAAGAGGCACACCCCAACGAAGTGGTGAAACAAAGCCCCGTAGAAGAATGGCTGGGACAGATACGCACCTCGCTGGAGGACCCGAACAAAAATGCCCTGGACCTCGTAGAAGAGTTCAAAGAAAGCCTATACACTAAAGAGATATATATCTTCACACCCAAAGGCGAAACCATCAAGATGCCGTCGCGCAGCACAGTGCTGGACTTTGCCTACGCCATCCACTCCCAACTGGGCGACCACTGCATAGGCGCCAAAGTAAATGCCAGGGTAGTGCCCATAGGCTACCGGCTGCATAGCGGCGAACAGGTACAGATACTGACATCGCAAAAGACATACCCCTCAGAGCAGTGGCTCGACGAGGCTCAAACCCAACGAGCCCGCGAACACATAAAGGACTACATCCGCACCCGCAAGAAAGACCGCCGCGAAGAGGGGGAAGAGAAACTGAAACAGTTTCTTGACAACGAACACATCGAACTCACCACCGAGCGCATAGCACGACTGAAGCGCTATTTCAGCATCGACAGCGACATAGATCTTTACTACAAGATTGCCACAGGCGAGATTGGCAGCGAAGACCTGAAACAGTGTTTCCACCTTGCCAAGTCGTCGCCCGAGTTGCTCTTCCTGCGTCCGCTCGACGACATCTCCACGCCCACCACGTCACCATTTCTGACCGACATTGCACACGAGGGGTTCGAGACTCAGCCCGCCACTTGCTGCAAACCCGTGCAAGGCGACCGCGTTATAGGCATTGTTACCGACGGCAAGATAATGGTACACCGCACCAATTGTCCGAATGCCATCCACGAAATGGCGGCACACGAAGACCGCATTGTACGAACCCGTTGGCGTACGGGCGAGAAGATAGCCTTCCTGACAGGTGTCACCATTACCGCCATAGACCGCAAAGGCCTGCTGCAGGAAATCACGCGCGTAATCAGCGACGACATGAACCTGAATATGCGTGCCATCACGCTCGAAGCCTCGGAAGGTCTCGGACAAGGACTAATAATGCTTTACGTCCACAATCTCAGCGACTTGGACAGACTTATCGAACGGCTACGCGCCATCGACGGTGTCGAGAAGGTGCAACGTGTATGAGCCCGGCTACTTGGCCATGTCGAGTATGGCAAGCGCGGCGGCGCGTCCGTCATTGACGGCATCGTTTATCGACATTGGACGTTTACACGTCCCGCATGCAAAAAGACCCTCCTGAGCCGTCAGACAGTCGTCGATATGAGGATCTTTGGTCTGGGCAAAGCCGTAATCACCGCATATGCCTGTGGCCTTGGCAAGACAACGCGTGCCCTCCGAGGCCTCCATCCCTACCATCAGGACCAAGAGGTCGGTGGTCATCTTGAGAGGCAGTCCCATCAGTGTGTCCTCAGCTTTTATCTGCACTCTGCCGTCGAATGTACCTGCAGCCTCAGAGATACGGCCTCGCACATAACGTACACCATATTCCTGCTGCGACTGGCGGTAGAGTTCCTCGAAATGCTGTCCCCACATGCGGAGGTCCATATAGAACACATACACCTCAGTGTCAGGCATACGTTTTTTCAGTTCTATGGCCTGCTTGACGGCGGTGACGCAGCATATCTTGGAGCAGTAGTGGTTGCCCGACTTCTCGTCGCGCGAACCCACACACTGTAAGAACGCCACCCTTTTGGGTCTCTCGCCCAACGAATTGACAACTTGGTCATAGCGTATCATCTTCTCCATCTCGAGCGATGTGACAACACCACCATAGATACCATAGCCCAATTCCTCTTTGCGGTGGGCATCGAAAGGTGTGTAGCCAGTGGCAAGCAACACGGCATCAGAATAGTGGCTTTGGCCTTTGGAATCGACCGTTTTCCATCCGCCGTTGTCTTCGCGGACTAGGCCGACAATATCGGTATCGGTTTTCAGAGTTATGTTCTGCGACAAGAGTTTCTTGTTCATGATTTCTACAATGTCGGCAGCTGCCGCAAAGTTTGGAAACAGGAAAGCCTTGTCGGCTATGTTTTTCAGTGCCGATGATGATTTCTCGAAAAGGGTTACGGCGACCCCTTGCTTTGCAAGTACGTTGGCAGCTTCTATTCCTGAAGGCCCTGCGCCTATGATGGATACATTCATAATATGTTGTTGTTTTCGTTTCACCATTTATTCCTGACGAAGACATTCGGGCTGGGCGGGACGCGGCAGCAGTCGGCCCGACACCCCTTTGTATTTCTCGTCGGGGTTGTATGCTATGCCTATCTTGTTGAGCAGCGGTTCGCTCTGCACCTGGTGGAGTTGGAGTCCGAGTTTCCACGGGTCGTATCCGAGCAGCAGCCCTGTCAGTTCTTCGTATGTCAACACCGGAATGCCAAATCCTTCCTTGTCGAAAGTCTTGTGCTCCATTTCTGCAATGGTATACTGCCACTTGTCGAGAAACATGTTACATCCAGGGCAGTTGGTAAGGATAAAGTCTGGCTCGTAAGGTTCCATCGACTGGAACTTCTTCTTGGTGTTGGCTATGGAATATCCGCGGTTTTCCTGCACCAGATATTGCCTGAAACCGAACCCGCAGCAATGGCGGCGCTCGGGGTAGTCGATGACTTCGCCTCCCCAGGCCTCTATCATACCAGCCAGCACATAGGGGAATTCCGCCTTGCCGATGCCTCGTTCGGGAAATATCTTGGCATAGTGGCATCCTATATGCTCGACAACGCGCAGCGGCTTGCCGGTATAGCGGTTCACGAGTTGGTATTTCATGCGGGGTTTCAGGTCGAACCTGAAGTGGAATATCACATCCGACGGATGTACTATATTCTTCGGAATCTTGAACTCTCGCTTTGTTGCCTCCCAGAGGTACTGCTGAGTTTTGGCCAGCAAGTCGGGATTATTCTCCCATTTCTCTATCATTTCGGAGAAGACACCGAACGAAGTGACGCATGACGGAACATAGTTCTCATATCCGCATTCCGTCATGAGCGAGAACAGGCGTGCCACGACAGTCATGGTGGTCTCGAGCGGCACCACGTCACTATGGTAGCCTATGCCGGTACATGTGTGCTGATGCGGATTGTCGCAAATATCCTTGCCAAGCTCCTCACGCAGGATGCGCAGAAACGCGGCCTCAGAGCCAGGGAAGAATGTCTGTCTGATGCAGCTACGCTCATAGAAGTAATGGTCGTCGGCGATCTCCTTTTGATATTGATTCCAAAAACGGTTCATACGTTATTCTTTCTACTTTGATTTCAATACTATGTTTTCTGCCACAATTTCGGCAATATCCTTTACCGGGGTTTCGTCAGCATGCTGGAACGCTTTCTTGCACATCGGGCAGGCTGTGGCCACCACGTCGGGGTTGGGTTGCAACAGATTGTCTCGCGCCGCGTTGCGGATAGCCGTCTGCTGCTCTGTGTCGAGAAGCGGATTGCCAAGGTTGAACCCGCAGCAAAGGCTGTGCTCTCGCTCCTCTCGTGTGGGCAGCAGCGTTGTGGTGGCGCGAAGCACGTCGCGCGGTTGGTCGTAGATGCCACATCCGCGACCCAGTTCGCATGGGTCGTGATAAGTAACTTTCCTGTCGTCCTTGCGCAGGTTCAGACGCCCACTACGTATCAGCATATCAATATATTCCGTATGGTGCATAACCGGTATCGGAAGCTTGTATTCCTTTTTGAACGACTGGTAGCAGATGGGGCACGAAGTAACCAGCAGCGTTGCCTTGCTGTTGACAATCATCTCCGTATTCTTGCGGCGCAGCTCGAAAGCCTGGTGCTCGAAGCCCTGCTGCAGGAGTGGTCGACCGCAGCAGATAGTCTCGTCTCTGTCGATATACCAGTATTTCTGCCCTGCAGCATCGAAGATTGTCTCCATCGACTTGGTGATGCCCGGCGTAAGGTGCGACATACACCCTCCGAAATAAGCCACACGCCCTATTGCATTGAAAGGCTGCACATCGCGCAGATAGCCATAGCCGCCCTTGCTGTCGATGGCTGCCTTGTTCTTTATGCGCACCTGACGGCGTACCACCGACAAGTCGATGCCCACAGGGCAGTCGGCCACGCAGCGGTCGCACATAAGGCAGTTTTCGGCTATCGGCTCAGCGTTCTTCTGCTGTTCGAGGTTGCGTATCGACTGCAGCATGTATACTCCCTGCATATTGACGATGCCCAGCTCGCGGTTCATCGGACATCCGTCTATACAGATGCCACACCGCGAACAGGCACTGAGTTCGAACATCGTGTAGCCGCTCTTTGTGTCGCTGTCGCGAACGCCGAGCTGGCGGAAATATATAAGGAACACCTCTGTGAAGATATGCATGTAACGCGAGAACGGCATAAGCGAGAAGAAAGTTCCAAGTGCCACACTGTACAGCAGCCAGCAAGTATATTCGAATGCAGGGTCTGCCAATCCTATCTCGTTTATCAAGTCGCCCAACGGCCGGATCATGAATCCGCCATTGCCGTAGAGCGATGATGTAACGCCCTCAGATAGCAGGCGCAACGGGAAGATGCACCATAGCGCCAGCTTGGCGACCCGATCCATAACCGTATGCTTGGTGGTGCGTTTCATACCCAACGGGCGCGACCACACCTTCTTGAGCATTGCCAGCATAAGACCGCTAAGCACATATATCAACAGGCCATCCATCAGATTGGCAAACAGCGTGGCGTGTTTAAATGCAGAAAGGTCTACCTCTGGTTCAAAATAGTTGAAAAATATTGCCACCCACATCGGATGTCCATTGGGGAAGGCCTGCATTGCCTGTACGGCACCCACAACGATGAGCAGGAACCATCCGAACGCCAGACTGCGGTGCATATAACCGAGCAGAATGTTCTTCTTAGTGATGCGCCAATGCAGCAGACCCTCGCGAAACGCCTCCCATACAGCCGGCAGGAAACGCCACGACCAGATGTTTTTGCGGATAATGGCACGCTGAAGTTTGTCGAAACTGTGAATCCACCTCCAATACTTGACAATCGAGAAGAACAGCAACAACACAACACCCAGCACAAACGGCAAGACAAAGACCGAAAACAGCGGTTTGAACACAGCCCAAACCATCAGCCCCAAGGCAGCCATCCAATAAAGGATGACAAAAACAAGGAACGGCCAGCTCATTGTTCTGCCCCCTTTCTCACAAATGTGTTAGGCTGGACATTGGCGAGTATTCTCCTCATATTGATGATGAGAGAGCGAGTGTTCACTCCTCGCGGACACACCAGCATGCACTTGCCGCAGAGCATGCAGCGTTGGAGCTGATCTGCCAGACCTTCATACTGTCCCCTTAAGAAAGCAGTATGGATGCGACGGAAATTATAGTCGGTAAAGCCAGCTGCCGAGCATGCAGCGGTGCAGCCGCCACAGCCGATGCACAATTTATAGGACGGAACCAGTTCGAGCAACCTGTCTACTTTGTCGTTTTTAATTTCGTCAAAGTTGATCTGACGTCCTTGCGATATTGTAAAACCAAACTTTTTCATTTATTTCTTCTTCGTGAATCACATGAGCAAAACTTTCAGAGCATGACATACTGTCTGCAGACTGCCAACGGAACCGTTTATTCGCCAACCACTTTCTTTCTTAGTTCCATACCTCCGGTAACTTCGAATATGCGACGCACCTCGTCGAGGTCCTCTTCCGGTATGTTGCGCAGAGCACCAGGGCCTTCGCCATGATAGTTCGCCCCCAGTTTGGGAGCTATCTCCTCGATGTTCTCAATATACCATTCCCATACCGGACCCTGCTCCGGATGGTAGTCCGGGTCGACACGGTCGGGGTGTACGCAGTAGCCGATGTCGAGGATATTCTTACCGATGGTATTCATCAGTTGCTTTTGCTGGCGGCCCTTCTCGCTCTCGGCATAGTAGCCCAGCTCCTGCGACGCCTTTCGGAGGACGTTGATTATTTCGCCTGGCACATTGCCGCGCGGGCAGCGCGTCTTGCACGACATACACTGTCCGCAATACCATATTGTGTCACTCTTCAGCAGACGCTCAATCTCAGTCTCGTCGCCACGCTGCACAGTGTCGCATATACGACGCGGGTCGTAGTCGTAGAACTCGGCAGCAGGACAGATGGCTGTACATACGCCGCAGTTCATGCAAGCTTTCAACGCTTCCTCGGCTCGCACATCCTGCTTTATAAAATCAACTAAATTACCCATTTCCCTCGTTTTCTACATTATTCGTTAAAATTTCACCCTATTCATTCCCATCAACCGGAAAAAGAACTTCGGAAATGCCTTTTTGCGATTGCGTTTCAACATGTTGATGTATATGTGCGGGTGTTTCAGTATCGTTAGTTTGTGAGCTTCTACAAGTTCAATAAGCGTTCCGTCAGGGTCTTCGATATAAGTGAAGTGACCGCTGGCCTCACCCATCTCGAAATGTTCGTCGCCCTTGCAGCTGTCCACCGTGAAAGGGAAGCCCATGGCGTTGCAGTGCTTCTCGAGGGCTCGCATATTCGTCACGTCGAAACATATCTGTATAAATCCTGGGTCGCCCCAGTAGCGGCCTTCGAATATCTTTCGCGGAGTTCGGTCGAGCGACTGGACCAGTTCGATAGTACTCTCGCCAAACAGAGGAACAAAGGCCCCATTGCGCTTCCTGCTGCTTCCTAGCAGTACACGGCGGAACCGGCCATTGCCTCCAGCCATGAAAGCAAGGTCGTCGAAAACACCTGTCTGATCATACACCACCTTATCATATCCCAGTATATCCCGATAGAGCGGTATTGTGCGGTCGATATCCGTACATCCTGTCATTGCCCCAACAATACCACCTCCGAGACGTCCCTGCTCGATGAACACATAGTCGTCCTCCACTACCTGGAACCATTTGCCCCACGGGTCTTCAACTATGAAACACCGTGTGCCGTTAGGCATCGTGCATAGCGGCCCTATCTTGTCATATTTCGAGAGTAGTTCCTTGCGGAAAGCCTCCACATCGCGGCTCTTTATCTTGGCGGCAAAAATACCGAGGTCGCCGACCTCTATCTGGAACCCTACCGGCTGCGGTTTGCGTTCGCTGTACTGCCATATTTCAAAACCACCGCCACCTTGCAGGTTGACTGCAATGCATGCATGTCTTTTTTGGGCCTTTCCTCCGGTATATGGCAACATACGCTCCGCCACTGTGTCATCTTCAAGAATGCGGACGTCCATCTGAAACATCTCGATATACCACTTCCACGAAGAACTGAAGTCCTCACAGCCGACACCCACTTGCTGTATTCCCGATACAAAAAAATCTTCCATCGTTACAATATTTCTTTATATAAAATATTAAAAAACAAACGACAACAAGAAGTTTGCACTGTCTTGCCACATCCGTTTTTAGTTTTTTTGCACATCAGAAACGAAAGACTTTGCAAAAAATTATATTTCAATACGTTAAAAATATAAAGAAAACTGCAGTGGGTGTATTGGGTTTTCTTAGCAGCACTTTTATGCAAATGAAAAGAGGCTGTTTTTTGGGGAAACCTCTATCATATTTTTAACGGCGAATTAAACGAATTAAGCGAATTATTTTATTGCTATTAAGAAAATTGTTTTGCAAGCAAGACGCGAACGTTTCGCAAAGCGAGAGAAAAGAAAACTTGTTTGATTTTCCGAGCCAAAGAAATGTCAACGAAGATAATTTGGCGAATTATCAGAGGTGACCTTTATTTTTTGACGATTTCTTAAATTGCTGTTTAATTGCTGACAATTGCTGTTAAAAGAAAAAGACAATTACCGTTTAGTGACGATAAAATAATAAGGTAAAATAATAATTGCGTCAGCACTACCGCCGAAGGCGGGATAAATTTACAAGATATACGAAGTTGCGGAAACTGAGAGTATAGCAAGCTGGCTTGCTATACTCTATTAATGGATTATCGCCTCACGGCCTTGTAGGTGAGGATTATTCCTATGGGAAGCATCACAAATGTGGAAATCCACATGCCCCAAGTGCCGATGGCACCTTCGCGCACAGCCTTTTCAGCAATCATGCCGATGACATAGTAAAGGACAAAGAAGACCACCGAAGCCACCAACGGGAGTCCCAGTCCGCCCTTACGCACGATAGAGCCAAATGGCGCACCAACGAAGAAGAGAACTATGCAAGCTATGCTGAGCGTAAATTTGCGGTGCCATTCAATATAATGACGATTGATATATTCGTTCTGCGATTCAATCACCTGATCATGCATCCTGGCGTCGCTAAGGCTCCGCTCGGCACGTGAATGTGCCTCGTTGTATATGCGACGGAGCTGCACCACGTCGGTAGAGTCGACGAGATCATATACCGACAACCGGCGATGAGCATCGTCCACATCAAGTTTTACCCTCATATTATTATGCTGATTACTAATACTCTCTCTCCTTTGATCTTTCAGTCGTACGATGTTTGAATCAAGTTGTGATGTGTTCATCATCTGGTACCCTCCCTGGAAAATGCTTTCGTCGCTCTTGTCGAACGCAAAAGAAGACAGGTCAAACGACATCTCGTTTTTATCGAAATAGATACGTGTAAAAGGCTGAGATTCTTCGTGTCCGTTCTCGGCCGTCTCGCTATATGAGCATCCGTCGTAAAGGGTGAATATCATGTAGCGCTCGTCGGGTGTGGTTTGCATCATTCCCTCGCGAGCCACCACAACATCGGGGTGGCTCACATTGGAACGTGTATCGTAGATAGTGATATCATGGAGAGTTTTGCCATCAGCACCCTTTTCGTTGACAAGAATCACAAAACCGTCGATTTCGGAATAATATTCTCCAGGACGGATATTGAGTGCGGGCTTTTTGCGTGTTATGTCATAGAGCGTAGTGCGGTATTTCAGCACTGCCGATGGCATGACATAGTCGGCAAAAAGGTACGCCACAACGGTCATTGCCACAACGATGAGTCCCATCGGAACCATGGTGCGCCATAAAGGTATGCCACCGCTCTTGACGGCAACCAATTCATAGTGTTCGCCCATGTTGCCCATTGTCATTATCGAAGCGAAAAGCACCGCTATGGGCATTGCCATCGGAACAAAAGTCGCCGACGCGTCGAGCAACAGTTCGGCTATGATGCCTACAGACAGGCCCTTGCCAGCAATGTCGTCGATATACTTCCATATAAACTGCATAAGGAGGACAAAAACCGCTACGGCAAACGTGAGCACAAGGGGGCCGACAAAGGACCTTATGACAAGACGGTCTAATTTTTTCATGCGAATCGGCTGATTTTAAATATTATTTTCAGCTCTATTGTTTATTTGAACAGCCTGAGTATATCGTTGCCATTTGCTACTACAAGGAGGATAATGAGTAGCAACATACCGATGGTCTGCGACACTTCGAGGAATTTTTCGCTGGGTTTGCGACGCGTAACTATCTCCCAAAGGGTGAAGAGTATATGTCCTCCGTCGAGACCAGGGATTGGAATCACGTTCATGAATGCCAGAATGACTGCCAGGAAAGCCGTGATGCTCCAGAACGAGTACCAGTTCCATGTCGACGGGAACAGACCTCCCAATGTGCCGAATCCGCCAAGGCCCTTATAACCGTCCTTGGTGAAGAGGATACGCAACGAGCGCACATATGTTGTCAGCTGGTTCCACCCATAAGATATGCCAACAGGTATGGCTTGCCAGAACGTATAATCGGTATGGATGCTCTCGAAGAGGTCGACCGGTGTTTCGAGATAAACGCCTATCTTGCCGTTGGCATCGACATGCACGTCGGCCGACATCAGCTCACCGTTACGGTAAAAGCCGAGAGTGACGGTGTCGTCCTTATGTTCGGCCAAAGTCCGCGAAATGTCGCCAAAACAAGGCATCTGTACACCGTCGAGGCTCACCACGCTGTCGCCTATCTCCATTCCTGCATGTTTGGCACGCGAACCGGCATTGAACTCCTTGACAACGAACGGTGACCTTACGGAGAACAACAGGTTAGTGTCGCGAGGATCGATTTTTGTGAGCAAATCGTAACTCAGCTCAATGTCCACCCGTACTATAGTGTCACGCTCATCGACAGTCATGAATACCGGTTCCCCTTTTGTCGTATCGCCGCTGAATACTGTGTCGCTGATATGCATCGGGCGCATGACGGACACTGTATTAGGCTTTTCAAGGAGTATCTTGTGCTGAGCTTTGACAATACTGTTGATTTCTTCACCATCGATAGCATAAATGATGTCGCCATTCTCGAACCCTTCTTCGAGCAACAGTTCATGGTAGTCGTAGCCGAGTTTGGCATTCTGCAGAGGCAGGTCGTCCTTGCCCCAATGGGCGAAGATGCACGTATATATGAGCAATGCCGACAGAAAATTGACCAGCACACCGCCGCTGATAATGCACAAGCGCTGCCACGCTTTCTTGGAACGGTATTCCCACGGCTGCGGTTCGCTCTCCATATCGTCAGCACTTTTGGTCTCGTCGATCATACCTGCTATGTCGCAATAGCCGCCAAGCGGAATCCAGCCAATGCCCCACAGAGTATTGTCCTGGTCCTCGGGAGCGAGGTTCTTCTCGTCCCACTCGTCAGGAGTCTCGCCATTGAAGAAGAGGAAGTGCCATTTTCCTCCGAACTTCTTGGCTTTGAGGATGGAAAACTTCCAATTGAAGAACAGGTAAAAGCGTCGCACTCGAGTCTTAAACAGCCGGGCGAAAAAGAAATGTCCCAACTCGTGAGTGAACACTAACAGCGACAAACTAAGTAAAAGAGCAATTATTTTCATATGATCAAATCTTTAGCAATATGAGTAATTATATAGTAACAAAGCATTTATTCTCGTTTTCAACAAACATCATCTGTCATTCGGACAGTTTCATCCTCGTTTCTGCATCGCACTGCATCAGTTGTTCAAGTGAGGGTTGGGCAATATATGAGGCCTTCACCATGGCTTCTCCAACAAAATCGGCAATGCCCAAGAATGGCATACGTCCATCAATGAAACGCTGTACAGCCACTTCGTTGGCAGCATTCATCACACACGGAATATTGCCCCCGCGCGATATAGCGTCGTAGGCCAACGCCAGACAGCCGAATGTTTCCATATCTGGCCGCTCGAAGGTAAGTTGAGGGTGGTCCCAGAAACAGAAACGCGGGATATAACTCTCTATACGATGAGGATAGCTCAGCGCATACTGGATTGGTGTCTCCATTGTGGCGGTGCCCAGCTGGGCCTTGATTGAGCCATCGACGAACTGGACCATCGAGTGGACTACACTCTGACGATGAACGATGACGTCAATTCTGTCAGCATCGACGCCGAAAAGCCATTTGGCTTCGATAACCTCAAGCCCTTTGTTCATCATGCTTGCCGAGTCGATGGTCACCTTGCGGCCCATCTTCCAATTGGGATGTTGCAGGGCCTGTTCGAGTGTGACATCCTTCAATTCGTCGCGCCTGCGTCCGAAAAAAGGACCGCCCGAAGCAGTGAGCAGTATCTTGTCGACGGTGTTGTTCCTCTCGCCCTGAAGGGTCTGAAAAATGGCCGAATGTTCCGAATCGACAGGCAAAATGGCCACATTGTTTCTCCGAGCCTCATCGGTGACAAGAGCTCCTGCCACGACCATTGTCTCCTTATTGGCCAAGGCTATAGGTTTGCCTGCACGCACTGCATGCAACGTGGGCTTGAGGCCTGCAAAACCCACTATGGCAGCCACAACGATATCCACACTGTCCATCTCAACAGCATCGCATGCAGACTCGATGCCGGCAAAAACCTTGGTGTCCGTATCTTTCAATGCCTCGTTGACCTCATGGTACTTAGTCTTGTCGGCTATAATGACCATGTTGGGCGAGAACTCGCGTGCCTGTTCGATCAACAGCCCTGCATTGCTACCCGCTACGAGGACCTCGACATCGAACAGGTTGGCATGGCGTCGCACCACATTCAATGTCTGGCATCCAATAGACCCCGTGCTGCCAAGAATAGCTATACGTTTCATCTTCTCTCCTTGTTTTTAGCTCGACTCTCTACATCTTCCCTCAGCAAACTGTCAGCCTTTGTCTTGACGTATGGCGTAGGTGCTGCCTTGACACTGTCGTGCTTCCTGTTTGTTGCGGCATCGTCGGCATGTCGCTCAGCAGGGTCCTTGCCGAGCATCACATATTGAATGTCTCCCAACAATTCCTCCTGAGCCTTCAGTTGATGTTCCAATGAGTCTATCACACGTGCATTCTCGTAAGTCTGCTCCACCATTCCGGCATTGGAATATCCCGGTATGAGCTCGCGCAACGGTGTGAAAGCCAACAGCAGTGCCGTAAGGAATATCAGCACCAGCGAGGTGATGCCAAGAAAGACGAAAATGTTGATGCCCGACAGCTGGAAGGAGACCTTTTCTTTGTAGGTCTCAGTGTCGAGCACAACGAAACGGTGCTTGTGTTTGACCAGGTCGCCTATCGTATGGCGCCGGTTCCACAACCCCCTGAAGAAATGCTTCATACGGACAAAAAAACCTACTATGCTGTCTTTGACTTTCATCTGATGTCCTAGTCGAAAGAAAAAGGCGGTGCAACAAACTATACACCGCCTCCTCTATATTAAACAATTATTACTTATTATAAGTACATAAGTCTGTTGTCAACAATCTTGACGCGGTTTTGAAGAACGGGGATAAGATAGTTCAACCCATTGACTCCCACATTCTCGTAGCGCATGCGTATATTGTCTGCATTCACGTTCTCAACGGCACTGTTGTTGTCGACGCTGATGACGTAAACACCGCTAGCTCCCTGGATAGGACCGATGATGCCGGTATCCTTCTTGGCAGCAATAGCCGATGTGGCTTTGGGTTCCATGCCATTACGGCCAAGGTAGCCGCCAAAGGTGACACCACTTATAGTGTCGACGGTGACGTTCAGTGCAGTGGCAATATCATTGATGTCGTTTTTGCCATTCATTGCTTCTTTTGCCTTGGCAACAAGCTTTTCACCGATTTTTTCAATACGTAAGCGGTTCTCTATCAGAGGACGAGCCTGGTCAAGGGTAAGCTTGTTAGGCTCGTACACTTCGCGTAGGCCAACAACAATGTAGCTGTAATCGGAATTGTAAACCTCGCCGCTGACAGCTCCTTGGATGGTTTTTTCGTTGAAAGCCCAGCGTACAGCGTCACGAGTGTTAGGATAGCCCGTAAGCGAGTCGCTCATCGAGATGAGCAAGGCGCTGCGCATCTGGATATTTTCCGACTGGGCGCCGTCGATCATAGCCTGGCATGTCGAATACTGGCTTGCAAACTGGTTGGCACGGTCTCTGATGTCCTTCTCTGTATCATTGCTCGGAGTGATTACCTTCTGGGCCAGGGCCACACGGTATTTCATAGAGGCACCTGTCTTGCCGGTAACCTTGACAATATAATGGCCAGCCTTGCCGGGGATTTCCTTCTCGAACACGTCACCCACATTGTGGTGTACAATCTCGTCGCCGAAAATCAGTGTTCCGTCGGGGCGCCACTCGAGGTCACCACCATTGGTAGTGTCAATCGAGAACTGGCGAACAGCCTGTTCGAAAGGCATGCCAGCCTTGATGCTTGCCATAGCGCTATCGCGCAAGTGGTCAGCGTCCTCTGGAGTACGTCCTACATTAGCATTGTAGTTGTTGTTGGGAATGAAGATTACAGAGGCGCGAACGCTGTCGGGACGCATCTCGGTCTTGAGCACCTTACCCATGACATACATACCATAGGTGTGATGACGCATGTCTTCTTTTACTACTGCCGGAACAATCATAGGAGCTATTCCGCTTCCGGCATGGCTACCCTTGAGTACAGTGTCGAGCGGTGCGGCAAAGATGTCGCTGCTTACAAACATTGAGTCATAGCCGCCATGCATATTGACGAAATCAATAAGGGCAGGTTCTTCGAGACCCTGCATTTCGTTCCACCATTCGCCTACTTCCTGTTCTATTTCCATCATGTCCTTCTGTGAAGGCTGAGCAGTGAATACCGCATAAGCCACTTCGCGCTGCTCACGGTTATCCAAACCGAACACGCTACGGTTCAGCTCCTTTTTATGTTGATCGAAATATTTCTGATAGTCGGCATCGGTCAATTCCACCTGCATGTCGCCGGCCTGAGAGTAGAGCATACCTGCCACGCGCACGTCAGACTGCTTGGAACCCATCTCTGCAATCTTGGCTGCAATCTTGGCTGGCATATACATGCCGTTCTGAATCATAGCAATATATTTGGTGCGCTGGCGGTCGCTGCGAAGCTGCTCCTGATATTTGAGCCACTGCACTTTGGCCATCATCGTGTCGGGCATCTCGTCGATCTGGCGGACATAGTTTCCAATTCCCTGGCGGTCATACTGGCCTGTCTGAGGGTTGGTAAACTGTTGCATAAGATTAGGATGGATGAAACGGCCCACATACATGTCGCTCACCTCGGCATCGGTAACCTCTATACCCAGGGCATTCATTTCTTTACCCAGTATACGTTCCTGGACAATTTCTTGCCATACAGCCTCTTTGAACGCGTAATTATTGCTGTTGCTGCGCATCTGATAGTCCTCTTCGCGCTGAAGAACACGGGCGTTGAAGTACTCGTAAGTAATCTCTTCGCCGTCCAACTTGGCAAACGCATCCTGTTTGCGGTTCTTTTGAAGGTCGCCAATGATAAATGCAACGATAGCGATACCGACAATAAGGACCGCTATCCAAGAATGTTTTCTGATTTTTCCAATAATTCCCATTGTTATTATTAGTTTTTAATTATTCAATCAAGCACGTTGGGGCAAAACGCTCCAAACAAGTTTGCAAAAGTACAAAGAAAATTCTGTACAACAAACTTTTGTGTGAAAACTTTTTTGCTGCAAAAAATATTTTGTTGATATAAAATACATTATAGTAGCAGCCAACAGTGCCGTCACATTTCAAAACTGAAAGGCAAAAGGCTCTCTATACTATCAAATATCAGTATTTTGTCATCCGAGAAAAAACAAATCACACGCATTTTTCTGCCCTGCCGATTCTGCTGCTCCGACATTACCTGTCGACAGGCCCCGCAGGGTGATGCTCCTGCCAACGCTCCCTCGGGATTTCGTGCCACAATGGCAATGGACTCAATTGCATGGCCTGCATATTGAGCCGAAGCGGCAAAAAGTGCTGTGCGCTCGGCACAAAGACCGCTGGGATATGCAACATTTTCCTGGTTGCTTCCAATGACGACAGTGCCATCGTCAAGACGCAAGGCAGCACCGACATGGAAGTCTGAATAGGGTGCATATGACGTGGACGTTGCCTGGATGGCAGCCTCTACAAGTTTACGGTCGTCGACTGACAGCTCTTTCAACCCACATTCAGTATATCCAATTGTGATAGACTTTTCCATAAACAAATTACTGATTTATTGTCTTCGATAAAAAAAATTTATTGCTATCTTTGCATTCGTTTCCGAACTAACGCAACAAGGCTCAAAATATTGTAGATGGTAAAAATAGGCAACATAGAAGTTGGCGAATTCCCGCTGTTTTTGTCGCCGATGGACGACATCACCGACCTGCCGTTCCGTCAGCTCTGCAAGCGGCACGGAGCCGATGTGCTCATCAGCGAGTTCATCGCCAGCGAGGCCCTGATCCGCGATGCCGAGAAGAGCCGCCGCAAGATGCTCTTTGCCGAATTCGAAAGACCCATAGGCATACAGGTCTTCGGCAACGACGAGGACTCGCTGCTGCGCTGCATCGATGTGGTTGCCGACGCCCAGCCCGACTTTATCGACATCAACTGGGGCTGCCCCGTACGCAAAGTGGCAGGCAAAGGTGCCGGCTCCGGAATGCTCAAAGAGCCTGAAAAACTGGTGGCTATCACCGCAGCACTCGTCAAACGCTCGCCCCTGCCCGTCACCGTCAAGACACGTCTGGGCTACGACGACAACAGCAAGATTATCGTCACCCTCGCCGAGCAGCTGCAAGACGTGGGCATCGCAGCACTCAGCATCCACGGCCGCACCAAGTCACAGATGTACCGTGGCGAGGCCGACTGGACGCTCATCGGCGAAACCAAAGCCAACCCGCGCCTGCACATACCCGTCTTCGGCAACGGCGACATCACCACACCGCAGCAGGCCCTCGAGGCTCGCCAACGCTATGGCGTCGACGGCATCCTCATCGGCCGTGCCGCCATAGGCAACCCCTGGATTTTCGAACAGACAAAAGAGCTGATGCAATCTTCTTCCTCAGTTCTCACATCTCAGTTCCCACCTCTCGGTTCCCATATTTCCGTTTCCGACCGTGTCGCCGTCTGCCGCGAGCACCTGCTCGCCGCCGTCGACTTCAAAGGCGAGCGCCAGGCCATCTTCGAGATGCGCAAGCACTACGGCGCCTACTTCCGCGGCCTCTTCGACTTCAAGCGGTTCCGCATCCCCCTGGTCACCGTCACTACCCTCGACGAGGTGCTGGCCATCCTCGACCAGATCGATGCACATTACGCAGAATAACAAGAATCTACAAAATAAAAGAACCCCACACTTGCCGCGTGGGGTTCTCTCGTTATTGTATGTTCTTTCCTTTTAGAAGCGGATACCTACCGAGGCTTGCAGGCTGTAGCCACTCAGAGCAGGAGCAGTGGTGGCCTCAAGGCCTGTTGCTGCAGTGAAACCGGTGGGCAATTCAACGCCGTCGCTGCCGATGTTGGCATAGTAGGGCAGCTGGGCGTGAAGGCCGATATAAGTCTTCTCGCTGAGGCGGTAGTTGACACCCATCAACACGTGGCAGCTGAAACCGCCGCGCGATACAGACTCAGTGTTGCCGGCAAATTCGTAGGCATTGCCGTGAAGCAGATAACCTAGGGCGGCGCCAGCTTCGAACTCAAAGCGATGGCCCAGCGGGAATATCCGACGCACTTCGGCCATAATGTCGATGTCGAAGAAATTCTCGTCCAAATAACGGAACGAGGTGTTGCCACCGCGAGAACCAATGTTGAGTCCAAGGAACATATTGCTCTTGAAGCGATAGCCCAGCGTAATATGTTCCGAAGGAATCATGCTGTAGGCATCGGTGGGGTCGACAAAGGCTGACACGGGTGCATAGTTGCCGAACTTGGAGAAACCAAGACCGACCTCGGCCATAAAGCCGCCTTTTGCTTCCTGTGCGCCGCACACGGCAGCCACGCACAGAAGAGCAGTCAGAATTAAAGCTTTTTTCATTTTTTAAAGTATTGAAAGATTTGTTTACATCGATTTAATTTTTCTTGCCAGCCGTGCGGCAAGTCCAGGGAAGTACTGCTTGATGTAGGCCATCAGCAGCTCGTAGCGGCCTACAAGGACTTCGCGTTTCTTCTTATAGACAGCCTTGACGATTTTGTCGGCAGCCTGTTGCGGCGTGACGCCACCGGCCTGACCTGCGTCCATCTTGCCATGCTGACGGCCGTCCTTTTCGAGGGCGTACTTCGAAATGTTGGTCTGCACGCGTCCCGGACAGACGATGGTGACGCGGATGTTCTGGCCGTAGGTCTCGGCCTGAACAGTCTCGAAAAAACCATACAGGGCGTGCTTGGCCGAGCTGTAGGCACACCGCAGCGGGAAGCCGAAGCGACCAGCGATGCTGGTGGTCACAACCAGCTGTCCCCCACCCCGTTCTATCATACGCGGCAGGATATTCTTGGTCAGGATTACTGGGGCGAAATAGTCGATGTCCATCACCTTGCGAATGACGCGCATCTCGGTCTCGACGGTGGTGCCGCGCTGGCTGATGCCGGCATTGTTGTACATGATGTCGATGCCGTCAAAGCGGTTCCATGCCTGCTCGGCAAGAGCATCGAGCCCGTCGCTGTCCGACAGGTCGAAAGGCAGCGCCGCCGCACCGGGAGCGCCGAGCTCCTTGCAGCGGGCTACGACCTTTTCGAGCAGGTCGGCCTCCAAAGCGGTGACGATGACTCGCGCACCCTCCTCGGCAAATCGATAGGCCGTAGCTTCGCCGATGCCCGACGAAGCTCCCGTAATCCACACTACTTTGTTGTCAAACTTTTTCATACTATTTCTCTTGATCTACCAGATCCTTGAACCACTGGGCGCGGTCGCAGCCCTCGCCGGTATTGAGCAGCACGACGTCGCCGCTCTTGATTTCGCCGCGGTCGACAGCTTGGAAATAACCGGCATAGCACACCATCGAGGCGGGGCCCATCAGCACTCCGCGGCTGGCCTTCATCTCCTTGCCATAGCGTGGCAGCTCGGCCTCCTTGACGCGGATGAAGGTGCCGCCCGAACGGCGCACAAGCGGAGCCACAAGCGGATAGTTGCCTGGATTGGCGGCGGTGAGGATACCGATGCGGGTCTTGATGTCCTTCTTGGCCTCATACTGTTGCTCCCACCCTTGGGGGAAACCGGCAGCCGTGGCCTTCTCCCAGGCAGTCACCATCGGGTCGCACTCGTCCTGCTGCACCAGCAGCATACGCGGCAACTGGTAGTTGCTGGCCTTGTCGCCAGCCATAGCCTGCAGGTCGCGGAAGCCCTTCTCGAAGGCCAGAGGCGACGTGCCGCCGGCCACAGCCTGCATATAGACCGTAGGCAACTGCCCCATCTGGCGCAGGCACTCGAAGACTACCAGTCGCTTCGACTCGATACGCAGCGGGTCGGTGTTGCCGCCGCTGATAAGCACGTTGTTGGTCTTGTGGTAGTTGGCAGCCTCTTCTTTGGCAGCACCATAGCCACCTGACGAGATGACCACCGGCTGACCCACTTTGCGGATAGCCTCGACCGTGGCGGGGTCGATACAATTGGGGGCGAACTCTGTGAAGCGGATTCCCGCTTTGGCTGCATAAGTGGCAAAAGCGACACCTGCATTGCCTGTAGAAGCAAGGCAATACTCTTTGACTCCGTTTTCTTTGAGCACCGTGGCGGCCAGCGCAGCACTGATGTCTTTGAACGAGCCGCTGCCGCGGTTCAGGTCGTTGCGGTAGACAAACACCTTGCAGTCAATGCCTTTCTGTTTTGCGTAAGCCTCCAGATTGTCCCATCGCTCAATGGGTATCAGGCCTTCGCCAAAACTGACCACATTGCTGCGGTCGGCAATGGGCAACATATCGAAGTAATGGTCTTGGTACGAGTCGGTTGCAGGTTTTTCAGCAGGGACACGCAGCGGCTCCAGATATTCCACCTCGGCATATCCGCTGCCACAGTCGCACTTCTGGTCCTGTTTGAACCAAGTGGCAAAGTCGGAAATGACTTTGCCACATTTTTTACATCTGAGTTGATATTTCATCACTACAGGTTTTAAAGTTTCAAATGTTGAAGGGTTAAAAGGAGCCTGTAGCACGCAAGCCAACCCTTTTAACCCTTCAAATTTCCCAACCTTTTAGTTTTTCTTGATAATATGCATATCGGGCATGGGCTTGTTGTAGACGCCGGCGTCGAGTTTCTTCTTCACCTCGCGGAACACCTCGATGGTGCGGTTGGCATGCTCCATAGTGTGTACAGCCGTGGGGATGATGCGCAGCATGATCTGGCCCTTCGGCACGACGGGATAGACCACAATCGAGCAGAAGATACCGTAATTCTCGCGCAGGTCGACGACAACATTTGTGCCCTGGTTCACGTCGCCAGGGAAGAAGACCGGCGTGATGGGGCTTTCGGTGACACCCGTGTTCAGGCCCTCTGCCTGGAGCGACTTCTGCAGGTAGTTGGAGAGTTCCCACAGCTTTTCGCGGTATTCGGGATGCTGGTTGATGATTTCCAGACGACGCTTGACGCCCCATACGATAGGCATCGGCAGGCTCTTGGCGTAGATCTGCGAGCGCATATTGAAACGCAGGTAGGTGATGATGTCCTCGTCGTTGCAGCCGATGAAACCTCCGATGATGGCCATCGTCTTTGCAAAAGCACAGAAATAGAGGTCGATGTCGTCGGCGCAGTTGAAGTGGGTGTGCGTACCGCGACCTTCGGGACCCATAACGCCCATACCGTGAGCGTCATCAATCAATATGCGGAAGTTGAACTCTTTCTTGAGTGCCACGATCTTGTCCAGCGCACCAAGGTCGCCTTCCATACCATAGACGCCCTCGGTAGCTACCAGGATGCCGCCGCCCTGCTTCTCTGCCAGTGCCGTGGCCTGGCTGAGCTGTTTGCGCAGACTCTCAATGTCGTTATGCTGATATTTGAAACGTTTTGCACCGGTAACGCGGAAGCCGTCGATAAGGCATGCGTGGGCCTCGCTGTCGTAAACGATAACGTCGCGCAGGCTGACTATAGTGTCGAGGATGCTGATCTGACCCTGATAGCCAAAGTTGAGCAGGTAGCCGTATTTCTTGTGAGTGTACTCGCACAACATCGACTCAACCTCCTCGTGCAGAGCGGTGTGGCCGCTCATCATACGAGCTCCCATCGGATATGCCAGACCCCAGCGACGGGCACCTTCCTCGTCGGCGGCGCGCACCTCGGGATTGTTGGCAAGGCCAAGATAATTGTTCAGGCTCCAGTTGAGCACTTTCTTGCCGTTGAAAGTCATCTCGGGGCCCAGTTCGCCCTCAAGTTTCGGAAAATAAAAATAACCGTCTGCCAATTTGCGATACTGGCCAAGAGGACCACCGGTCGACTCCTTAATACGTTCAAAAATATCTTTCATCTATTTACAATTTAATTGAATAATCAATAGAAATAACTCTACGACAAGATGTTACCACAAAAATTCAGTTTAACATCATTACCGTTACAAAGAGCAAAAATAATAAAATTTCTTAAATGGAGCATCTTTTTTGCCTCTATTTTTCCCCCTGACGGAGTACGTCGAGCGAGAGTAACCGACGCTGTCCGACGACAATATCCGCAATTCCTGTCATGTCCTCGACATACTTCAATTCCACTTTCCGGTTCCCTCGCGGGAGATGCAGCAATAGTCGCGCAAAGTCTCTAACGAGAAATGGCGGCCATAGTAACTGCATATCATGCTAAGGCATGCAGCCCCGCAATCCATAGAGTCGGCCTGACGACAAAAGGGATATCTCGACATCGCGCTTTAAGACCCTTTAGTTGCATCTTGTCAGTTGTCCTTACTCCCTTGCTGTGCCTTGTTAGAGAGTGATGTTTTGCCAAAACGCCACGTGGCACCGACAGTAATGGCTCGCATAGTAAGGAATTGATTCTTAGTGTATGTATCAAGGAAAATGTTAGTAGATCTGATATTGAAATCAGACGAGTTGAACAAGTCGCTAACATCAAGGAAGAGTGATAGCCTGTCATTCAGCAAATCGGCAGAAAAACCGGCATTCACAAGGAACATAGGTTCATAATACGACATCACATTGTGTTGTTTGCCCTTATAAAAAGCTGTAAGATAGACGTTGACAACTTTCCACAATTTAGTGGTGGCATTGAGGCGGATAGAATAGTTCAACGATTCTTCCGTACTCCGTATGCCTGGACGAATCGGAATATCATAATAGTAATCATAGAGAGAGGCACCCAGATTGACAGTGGTTGTCGATGTGGGCCTGAGCATAAAAGAAAACTGCAATCCTGTATTGCTTATCACTCCATCATTGATATAATACGAAACCTCAACAATTCGCCCGAAGTATGGATGAAAAGCCACGTCGCTTATTTGGGTTATGCCATCTTTCTGTTTCCAGTGGTATGCCGACAACGAAGCCGAGCCCTTCTGGAAAAAATACGACCATCCGAGAGTGACATAGTGGTAATGGGATACCGTAAGATCCGGATTGCCATAACTGAAGCTTTCCATTTTGATTCTTTGGAAACTGCTCAACGAACCTGCCCCAGGTCTGCCGAAACGATAGGAGTAGCTCATATTCAGATTATGTTGCTTATTCAGTTTGTAATTAACATGGAGTGAGGGAAGTACATTGAAGAAGAACCTGTCGACATCGTATGCATCTGTTTCTACAGGCATATCATAATAGTTTAACATTTTCCAGTTTTCCGCCAACCGGACGCCAGCTTTGACATTCAACGGTCCAAACTTGCGACGCAATGTTACATACTGTTCTATCTCATTATCTTTCACTATATTATCAAAGGAACGCACATTATCATGAACCTTTGTTGATGTAGCTGAAAAGATAGAGTCCCATGAGTCCTCGTAAATACCTTTGTTTAAACCGACAGATAGGCCAGCTTCAAGTTGACCAAGTTTGCTATTGTTATCAGAATAGTCGAGGGTGAATGACGACCGATGACCCTTGTTGCGATAGATATTATACATCGCAATATCTTGCAGCATGTTTTTGTAGTCGCGTGAAGAAGTCAACTCATCCGGATTATTGTACAGCGATGATACAAAACCTATTTTGAGTGACTTCCCTGTCATTCCGAACATGTGTATGAAGTCGACATTCAACGTGGCACTGTTGTTTCTTTGGGTATGGTCGTCACTTTTGACATAGCTATAGTCCCCTGTATCATATATGTATTCTTTATGGGTGACATCGTATACCGAATTGCCATAAATATGATTCAAAGCCACATCGACACCTGCCGACAACATGCTGAAGTCGCCGATATTATAATTTATGACGGCACCCATATACTGATTGTCGTATTTTTGCAACTCATTATAAGAGTAATTCTCCGCAGCAGAAAGAGTAGTATCGTCGGTAAATAGGTTTTTTATGTCGCTTATCTCGGTCCGTTCTTTTCTGAAAGCAAGGTTAGCATAAAGATTCACGCTGACTTTTTCGTTAGCCCAGACATAGCTGGCCCACGGTGAAAGACGTGGATTGTTATTGGCGTTCAGTCCCACGCAAAGCAACTGGTTCATCGAGAATCCGCGTTTGGTAACAATATTCACCACAGCTCCCGATGCCTTATAGCGTGCCGACGGGTTCTCAATGACCTCTATACGTTCAATCGAGTTTGCCGGCATGTTTTTGATATACTGCACGAGGGCATCGCCTTCAAATTGAGCCGGTTTGTCATTGATAAAGACTGTAACGTCAGGTCTGCCTACAAGGGTGATGGAGCCTTTCGCATCAACTTCAACGCCTGGAGAATTCTGCAAAGCGTCGGCTATAGTGCCCGTCTGTATGGAAGGGTCGTCAGAGACATGGTAGTATGTTTTTTCGCCGTCGTCAGAGTACAATGGCTTTTGAGCCGTGACGGTCACTGTATTGAGCGTTTCGGCACCTTTTTGCAACGTGATATCGCCAAGGTCGACATCGCCGCTCAATGATATGGGCAGCACTGCCTGCTCATGACCTATATGTCTGACAACAAGCAGGTACTCCCCTTGACTCACGGCATGGAGGAGAAATTTTCCGTCATTATTTCCTGTCGTGCCAACAACGAAAGAGCTGTCGGCTCCACTGATGAGGACACAATTGGCATAGGAAACCACCGACTTGGTGTTGTCCACGGTTCTACCCTTTATGCTGAATCCCTTGTCAGTCTGAGCGACTGACACATTCCCATAGCACAGGAACAAAAACATTATTGTAACAATAAAAAGTCTGTTGTTTTTCATGGTTCTTGTTTTTTCGCCCTTGCATTGAAGGCTATGATGTTGTTGCGATATTGTCTTATGATTTCTGATTCGAGCAGAGTCTTGTCGGGATAGACACAGAAAAAACCTTTTTCTATATGTTTCTGGATGCACTGCCCGCCGCACAAAGGCAGGTATTTGCATTGGCATCACAGCCACCGAAAATTTCTGACATTTCTATTTCAGCAAGTGTTTCTGCCGAAAAAAGGGGCTCGTTTTTCATAGGCTTATTCATGGTATCTGTTATTAATTGTTTTAAAGAATATCGTTTGATAAAATAACATCTTAAGCAAACAAATAATATTTAGCAGTTTTTGGAGTAAAAAAAACTCCATAATCGAATGCAAATATAATAATTTTTTTTACAGTACACTAGTGTCCACTTAAAAACCGAAATCTCGAAATTGGTAAAATGTCAAAACATACCATATGTGAATCAATTATTTATGCAATTGAAAACAAACATGCATCAAAATGGCGATTTCAAATCCGTTTACTGTAAAAGTCATCACAAATGGTTGATATAGTTCAACTAAGAATTATCGGTATAATTTTTTAGTGGACAGCAATGTTTACAGTATATTCGATAATCTATAATCATAATTGATTTTCAACACTCATAGTTTACTAAAATAGCTAAAAATCAGATATTTCTAATACTCAATATTCGTTCTTTTTTCTGTGCATATTATCCAGTTAAGACATATCTGTCTATCTATATTATATAGAGTCAAAAAAAAATAAAAAATCACACTTTTTAACATTATTTCTCTATTTATTTTTACACAAATTGCCAATCAAAGTTGAAGCAGAAATATATCCTACTCA
>CAMOFI010000011.1 GCA_946613135.1 uncultured Bacteroidales bacterium | reverse complement strand
GGTTGCGCACCTCGTTCTCCATCAGGAAGCCGAAGTATTTGTCGTTGGGGAAGAATTTTGCTATTACAGCCGTCGATGAGTGCTCACGGTGTGCGGCACCGAAGGCGTCGTTGATGTAGCAGTCGCCCAGTTTCGAAAGCTGTTCAGCCAATGCCACATCGCCCTTGGTCTCGCCAGGATAGAAGCGGATGTTCTCGAGCAAGAGAATCTCGCCGTCCTTCAGGCCGGCGGCCATAGCCTCGGGTTCGCCGCTGCCCAGCAGGGCCTGGGTGAACTTCACGTGGCGTCCTGTCAGCTCTTCAAGGTGCTTGGCCACAGGCAGCAGCGTCAGTTCGGGTTCAAAACCACCCTTCTTGGGGCGACCGAAGTGGGCCATGATGATGATGGCGGCACCGTCTTTCAGAAGTTTCTCGATGGTGGGCATCGACTCGCGCATGCGGGTATCGTCGGTGATGTTTTTATTCTCGTCTACAGGGACGTTGAAGTCCACGCGCAGCAGGACTTTGCGTCCTTTGAAATTGATATCTTTTATTGATTTCATTATGTATTAGGATTTAATGGGTTTCTGGTTCTTCAACGGCCATACTGATATAGAGGGCCGAAAGCATCGTGAAAACGAAAGCCTGGATATAAGCCACAAGGCATTCCAAAAGGCTGATAAAGACGGCAAAGATGACCGACACCACCGATACGGCACCGCCCACAGCCATACCCAGCGAATTGCTGAGAATGAAGATGATAACCACAAAGCCGAGAATGACGATGTGACCAGCAGTCATATTGGCAAAAAGTCGGATCATCAGCACTATAGGTTTGGTAAAAACACCTACGAGTTCGACGATAGGCATCAATGGGAAAACCTTAAGCCATGCCGGAACACCTGGAGTGTTGAAGATGTCTTTCCAATAATGTTTGTTGCCGTTGATATTAGTGATAATGAAGGTTATAAGTGCCAATATTGCCGTCACGGCGATGTTGCCCGTGATGTTGGCACCAGCCGGGAAGATGGGTATCAGTCCCAGGATGTTGCAGAAGAAGATGAAAAAGAACAGTGTCAGCAGGTAAGGCAGGAAGCGATTAGTGTTGCGTCCCAATATAGGCTCGACAATACCGTCGCGCACATGCAGCACAAGTATCTCGATGAGCGACTGCATACCATGGGGCGCAGCGCTGCCACGCACCTTGTACTTCTTGGCCGAGGCCAGAATAATGACAATCAGCAGCGTAACAGCGATAATGATAGCCGCCGCCGTCTTGGTGATGGATATATCGACAGGCTTCACAATGTTGCCTTCGCCATCCTTGACATAATCATACACATTGTTTTCACCATCGATAAAGGCATCAGCCGGCGCTTCGCAGCCCTGCATTGGACCTTCTACGCATACGATTTCTTCTTTAGTCAAACCTCCACCAACGAGGGCGTAAGTGTGCTTTTTACCTTGATAGACAGCGTGTCCGTGATGGAACCGTTTTGACGAAAACACTTCAAGATGTCCTTCGTCGATAAGGATAATTGGCAGATTGACAGCCACGGTGTGTTCGTTCCCGCTTTTGTCCTTGTAGTCGCAGATATGCCAGGAATGCGAATCTGTGACATGTCCAATGATGATTTTGCCTGAGTCCACCTCCTCTTTTTCTGAAGAAGAGCAGCCGAGCAATGTCAAAGAAAGCAAAGCAAAAAGAGCCGTTAAAAGTCTAAAACGAGTCATTATCAGTTATTTTTTACAAAAATACAGATTCCAATAAACAAGCAAAAATACATATTTTTTTTAATTTAAAAAATAAAAAACTACTCTTTTGTTCGTGATGTATTGTTGAAAATGTCAATTTGCATCGAGTCGAACAGACCAAGCTGGTTTTCGGATAGTTTCTGCTGTTTTTCGATAGTCAAAGCCGCCAACTGGGCCTTCAGAAGGCGTTTTGCCGCCATCGGACGCGCTATGTTCTGCTTCTTCGCCCATAGGGCCAGCTTATTAAAATCGCGCAACGAAAGACTGATTGTCAACTTCTTGACTTTCTTTACATTTGTCTTTTTCTTCATTTTTGCATCATCATATTTGATTTTGCAAAAATACATAAATTTGTTGAACTATTGATTCAAAGTCATCATGTTTCGGCAATGACGACAAAAAAACAGCCGGAGCCTCTGTTCGGCTCCGGCTGCTAAAAACTGTATCAGACAGCCCCCCCTGCTATCTACTGCCGTCAACAAAGGGTTTGACCTCGTTGATGAACGTCGGGCTAGCGATGAAATCATCGATAGCTTTAAGGCGTTGCGCATTGGCAGGATCGGCCGCCACAAAGGCTGCTTCGCCTTCGTTGGTAAGGATGATCTCAGGAATGTTGTTGAACGGGTTGCGTGTCAAAACTTTATGGCCACGCAGGTTGGCAACCTGATAGAGGAAATAGTACGAGTCGCCAATCATCCTGTTGACACCTGACGCCTTGTCGGACGGAAACTGCTTGGCATAATTGAGCTGCTGGATGTAGTAGTCGAATATGTCGCACAGCGTGCCGTAGGCCTTTGCCTGCTGGCCTACATGGCTGTAGGCGTATACAAGCATGAGTGAGAAACGGTCGTTGACGAAGTTGGACGTCGGGAAGAATTTCTCCAGCATCTCGAGTGACCTGATTGCCGATGCCGTGTCGCCAGCCTCAACATACTGGTTGGAGAGCATAATATAGGTCTGACGCTGCACATTGCCCATGTTCAAGCTTATGGGGTCGACATAGATGTCCTTGTTGAGGTTGCCCCACTGCAACGGTTCGTAGCTGCCGTCCTCCTGACGGATTCCGTCGAGCAAGTACTCTCCGGTCCGTTTGGAGTATCTATATTGACCGTCGTAGACAGGATAAGGAACAAGGAGCGAAAGCATGCCGTCGTTGACGCTGTAGCGGTCCACCACCGGGAACACCTCCCTGATATAGCTGGTGTTCATGATGCTCACGGCACGTTCGAAACGGTTGGTACCCAAGAAGTCGAGCATAGCCATCTCGTTGCGCATCAGGTAGCCACGACGCGGGATATTGACATCAAAATCAATATAGTCAGGAATCGAATCGACTTGCTCGGCAGTAATTATGCCATTGGCAGCAAGTTTGGCCTTGTCGAGCGTTATGCGGAACTTGTTGGTAGGCAAGTACGTCACACTGTCTGACCCACGTTCTGCGCGCACGAACTGGCGACGATTGTTGGCAACCATGCTCAGAGCGTCTGTCACCTCCATTCGCGGACCGTTAGGATTATAGACAAACACCTCGTGACCAAGGCCATACATATCCTTTGGCAGCGTCATCGGCAGAGGATCCGATTCATACAACTTGTTGTACAACTGCTCTATATACCAATGCATACCCGAAAGGGTGTAGTTGTAGATGCGGATGTCGGTACGCCAGCCCTCAACCTCCTGAACGTACCAGAGCGGGAAGGTGTCGTTGTCGCCAAAGGTGATGACTATGCCGTTCTTGTCAACAAGGCCGAGATAGTTTTTGGCGAAGTCACGCGCTGCCGTTTTCTGCGAGCGGTCGTGGTCGTCCCAGTTTTCCGAAGCAAGAAGTACCGGTACGGACATCGACAGCACAAAAGCCAACGGAAGAGCAACAACTTTTGGAATCTTGACAAAAGTGACAATCAGCATGACAGCACCAACCATTGCGAGAATGAACCATCCGCGACCCAGAACCAGTCCGAGCAGCAGGCAGGCGGCAGCAGCTATCAAGTAGGTCTTGCGCTCCTTGCTTTCGAACTTGGTGGTCAGCCAGTCATATAGAGCATAGACTCCCAACCCGATCCATATCGAGAAGAAATAGAACGAACCCACAAAAGCATAGTCACGTTCACGCGGCTGGCGCGGCGGCATATTCAGGTAGATGGCGATAGCCAGACCTGTCATGAAGAACATGATGAAGGTGACGAAAGCATCCTTGCGGTTCTTGATGCAGTGGTAGACCAGACCCAGCATACCAAGCAACAAAGGCAGCATATAATAGCGGTTGCGAGCCTTGTTGTTTGCCAGCACGTCGGGCAAATTGTCCTGCGGCCCGAGTCTCTGTTCGTCGACGAAGTTTATACCCGAAATCCAATTACCGTCGGTGTAGTTTACCGTCGGGTAATGGACGTTCTGGATACCTGTATTGTCGTCAAAATGATGGCCTTGAATATCGTTCTGCCTTCCAGCAAAGTTCCACATGAAGTAGCGCCAATACATCCATCCCATCTGGTAACGGTGGAAGAAAGTAAGGTTCTGGGCAAAGGTAGGCTTCTCGCCTGCCGGTGGATCGCCAGCCCAGTAGCGATAGTACATCGGGTGCTGGCGGGTGTTGTCGTTGCTGTACATACGCGGGAACACACCGGTATGGGCCTCGTTGTAGATATAGTTCTGAGCGTAGGCGGCAACTTTGTAGTAGTCACGTCCTTCGCTGTCCTTGGTACGAATATATTTGGCATAGTCGTTCTCACTATTTATCGGATTCCCTGCAGTATAGTAAGGGCCCGTCAAGAGAGGAGTCTGGCCATACTGCTCACGACCGAGGTATGCACGCATTGCGACAGCGTCTTTCGGGGCGTTTTCGTTGAGCGGCGTGTTGGTGTTGGCACGTATGACAAGAATAAAGAATGTGGAGTACCCTACGACGAGAAGCAAAAGGCTCATCAGGGCAGCATTGGTCACTTCACGGTTCTTCCCCTTGACGATAAAGTATACAGCCACACCCAACAGGACAAGCACAACAAAATAGCCAAACGAGAAGGAGCCAGCCCCTATTTTGGCAACAAAGAGCGACAAGAAAATCAACGTTATGACTATAATGTTGATTATCCGTGACGGACGCTGGAAGTGAGAGTTGTTCCACACTCCCCATACGATAAACAGGGCTATGAGCAGGAAGAAGAATATGGTTCCTGAATTGAAGCCCATGTGGAGTTTGTTGACAAAGAAAACGTCGAAATCGCTCGAGAGATTGACGATGCCGGGAATAACACCCCAGAGCACGACAGCAAGAATCACAAGCGAGATGACACCACTGACAATGAATCCTTTGACTGTTGTCTTGGGATATTTCTTGAAGTAGACCACATAAACAATAGCCGGTATGGTCAGAAGGTTGAGCAGGTGGACTCCGATGGCTATGCCAACGAGGAACGAGATAAGTATCAGCCAGCGCAACGAGTGCTGGTCGTCAGCCTGTTCCTCCCACTTCAGGATTGCCCAAAACACGACAGCTGTGAAAAACGACGACATCGCGTACACTTCGCCTTCGACAGCCGAGAACCAATAGGTATCGGTAAAGGTGTATGCCAGTGCGCCTACAACGCCTGAGGCGAAAACAGCCCATACCTTGAAATTGTTCATTGTCAGTTCTTCAGGCTTGAGCAGCTTTTTGCCCAACAGGGTGATTGTCCAATAGAGGAACATAATACCCAACCCGCTTGCCACTGCCGACATTACGTTGACCGCAAAAGCAGCATGATAAGGATCGGCAAACATCGAAAAGAGGCGTCCGAAGATCTGGAAGGTCGGGGCTCCAGGAGGGTGTCCCACCTGGACTTTGTAGGCTGTGGCAATATACTCGCCGCAGTCCCACCACGAGGCTGTTGCCTCGGCGGTCATGATGTAGACACCACAGGCAACTATACCAATCAGCCAGCCTATGATGTTATTCATCATGTGATACTGTTTCAAACTTTTGTCCATATTGATTATTTGTTTTGTGAGATTTATTGAATCGTGTATCTATTCTTTCTCCGTCGTCAAGGCCATCAACCCTCGAACGGATTGTCGCGGTTGATGGGCATCGTCATACAGCGTGCGCCGCCACCGGCACGTGGCAGTTCGCTTGCTGCAAAGGTGACGACACAGCGCTTGTAGTCGTCGATGCTGACGCGGCCTTCGGCGACATCCTCTGCGTTGAGGACGGTAAAGCCTGCCTTGTCGAGGGCGTCGATAGTGTGACTGTTGCGACGGTAGCCGATAATCTTGCCAGGAGCCAGAGCAAAGAAATTGGCGCCGCTGTGCCACTGCTCACGCTGCTGCATCCACAGGTCGTCGCCACCGCAAAAAACAGGTTCCATCTCCATACCCACATGTTTCAGCGCCTCGATCATATTTTTGCAGTCGTGGTATTTCACCTTCCCATTGGATATCTCTATCCATGTAGTGGATTTACCCGCAAACTCGTTGGTCTTGCGATACATGGGCTCATACATCATGCAACAATCGCGATCGAGGAATGTGTACACCATGTCGAGGTGGATGAACGATTCCGGGTGTTTGGGCAGTTGCTGCACAATGATATTGAATGACGGCCTGTCTTTGAAAGTGTTGACAAGATATTCGATACCTTTCGGGTTGGTACGAATACCCTCGCCGATGCAAAGGAGATCACTACGACCAATCTGCACATCGCCACCTTCGGTGTGTGCCGACTGGTTCCACTCTTGGGCGTTGATCACCTCGCATCCGAAATAGTGCTTGAATATAGCCTTATATATCAGGTTCTCACGTTTGCGTACATCAAACGACATTGAGTTGATAAGCACGCGATCGTATACCGAAGAGGAGGCATCGCGGGTAAAAAAGAGATTATATAGAGGGCGTAGCACATAACGACGTTCCGCAAACTTGTCGGGATCGGTGCCTTTGCGATAGGGAAATCCCTCTATCAGGCATCTTACGATGTCTTTTACAGGCATTTGCATCAACTCGTCAACAAGGTATTCGCAGCCCTCGGCGGCACAACTTTGAGTGACCATCGAGTTGCACAAGTCGTCGTCTGTCAGTATTTTCTCAAGCAAGTCGGACACATAGAACACCTTGGTCACTCGTTCGAATACCCCACAGAAGTATTTGTATTCGGAATCAACAATTTGCTTGTTCAATATGTCGCTATACAAAGCTTCGGCTGCATTGGCAGGAGTCATCCTTTCGATCTCGACTCCCGGACGATGCAGCAACACGGCATTAAGTTTGCCTATCTCGGATGTTACATTTACTCTGATTTTTGTTTTTTCACTTACTAATTCCATAAAACAATTTTACATCAAAACAACGATTCCGTTGTCATTCAGCATTCTGAACACAACGAAACCCACATTAGGAAATGCAAATTTACACAAAAAATATTAAATTAAAATAGGAAATCGTTAAATAAATCTACAACATGGTTTCCAGTTTCTCGACAACCTCGGCGGTGGAATAGACAGGATCGCCCGAGAATAGCTTATGGTACATCATGTTGGCTACAACAAGAGACACTGCATCGCCATCAACGAAATGTGCTTCGGCCACACAACGATGGAACCTTAGCTTGCGGGAAGACAGATCTAGCGAGAAAACAAGCGTTTCCTCAGGATATTCTATAGCCGGGGCTCTGTTGGAAGCGATAAAGAAGACATTGTCGCCCACCCTGCACCATTCCTGTATCGTTCCCAAAATAAGCAACTTGGTCCCGGCATAGAATCCGTTATCGCCGCCAAACAGCACCGACGTCGTAAGCGACTCAAGATCGTAGCTGTAGCACGACGGATGGCTGGTTGTCTCGTAATAGACGATATTGTGGTTCTGGCTATCTATGAGGGTCGCTATCACTCGCTTGTCCATCGGTAGCGACGAAAGGTATTGCCCTGCCACCTGACTGTAATAGGCTATTTCGTCGAAAGGTTCCTCATACACGACAGTATCCTCCGCCACGGGTTCTGCGACAGTGTGGCGATTCTGGTGAACAAAAAACAGCACCATCGACAAACCGCTAAGCAAAGCCACCGTTGCAACGACAGGAACATTAATAGGAGTGAATTGTACCCTCATAGTGTTATAGTACTAGTACGACAAGTTACTTTTACGGTTTTATTGTTTTTACAGTCTTGATAGCTTGCTGAAGACCCTCGTCGTAGTTTCGCATAACCCGGTAATAGTATTCAATTCCATACAAATTGCGCGCTATCAAAGCCTTAAGCATATATCCCATATATATGTCGCTATGCTGGTTGATGAGTGCGCTGCGCCGGTCTTCGGATTTGGCCTTTGCCTCTAACTGACTCAAGAAGTTGGAATCGCTGAGCAACAGGCCGAGATATTGTTCATAGTTGGCTGCATGGATCGAGTGGAGGGTATCTGTAGCCGTCTTGCGGGCATAATCGTTCATCCAAGCCGCCACCCATTCGCCTTTGACATTATTGCGCGAAATGTGCTTAGAGTCTGCAAAACTGGAGAATTCTTTCATGACTGCCACCGAATCGTAGTTATGCATGAAACTGTCGAAATCTTTATAATTGTCGTCCGAGCGATGGTTGTCGGCCCAAGTGAGTGCAAAGGTATTGAAAAGACCTGCCGAGCGGAGGGATAGAAAATAGTCGGAGAGTCTGACTGTATCCATCGGAACAAACACGTCGGGCATGATGCCGCCACCGCCATACACGACACGTCCGGATGCTGTGTAATACTTGAGAGAGTCGGGATAGTTGACAGAGTCGGCATTGACGAACTCGTCGTGCTCGTATCTATGCTGTAACTCGCGATTGTATGCATCGGTTCCCTCGTCGTATGGCTTCTGGATGCAACGGCCCGAAGGGGTATAGTAGCGTGCTGTAGTGAGGCGGATCTGTGCACCGTCGTATATCTCGAACATTCTCTGCACCAAACCCTTACCAAACGAACGACGTCCTACAAGTATACCGCGGTCCCAATCTTGCACTGCACCTGACACGATTTCGGATGCTGATGCTGAAAATTCATCTATCAACACCACCAGAGGTCCTGAAGTATAGCTGCCGCCACGTCGCGAGATGAGGTTTTGGCGTGGCGACTTGTCGCCTTCGGTGTAGACAATGAGCCTGTGAGGGTCGAGAAACTCGTTTGCCACCGAAAAAGCAATATCGAGATAGCCGCCGCCATTGCCTCGGAGGTCGAACACAAGACGCTTCATACCTTGCCGCTTGAGTTTGGCGATTGCATTACGCAGCTCTTGGTGCGAGGTGCGGGCAAAGCGGGCCAGACGAATATAACCTATCGTGTCGTCGATCATAAAGTAGGTATCGATTGAATAGATAGGCACTTTGTCGCGTACTATCTTGAACTCCAACGGAGTGTCGAGTCCGGGACGTTTCACTGTGAGACGCACCACGGTTCCCTTCTTGCCTCTGAGGTGATTGTAAACAAACTTATTGTTCACCCCTTTAAACGTGGCAACGGTATCGTCCACCTTGAGAAGCTTGTCGCCAATCATAAGTCCCACATGTTCCGAGGGGCCTCCGACAATGACATCGGTGACAGATATCGTGTCGGCGACAATCTGGAACGATATACCAACGCCTTCAAAATTGGCTTGCAATCCCTCGTTGGTACGCTGCACATCCTTGGCGGGAATATAGATGCTGTGGGGGTCGAGTTCAGCAAGCATCGACGAAACCGCCTTTTCTGTAATCTTCTTATAATCTGGCGTTTCTACATAATGTTTTTCGATATATTTATCCACCTGCTCTATGCGGTAGAAATGGTTGGTGTCGGATTTTGCCTTGGTGTTTGTAGTGTTCTTGTCCGGAGTATTCTGAGCAAAAGCCAAGGACACACCGAAAAAAGCGACAGACAGTAGTATCGATATTTTCTTCATTTTCCAAAAAGATGATATTTCGCGTTTATTAACGGAGAGAACACCCTTTTATTTTACGTCATGAAAAAATTAGAGCTAATGTATATTCAAATTACATATTCTATAATATCGGACGGATTACTTCCTCAAAAAAGAAGCTCTCTTTACATCATCAAACAAGAATTATATTTTGCTAAATACATGATAATTTGGAGTATACATTATATATATGCGACACATTTATGTTCATGTCAGGATATTTGTGTATATTTGCAGCGTCATTTTTTTGCATCAACGAAAAAGCAAACCCGAGCTTTTATCATCAGAACATGACAATTTAAACATTAACAGATTAACAATAAGAACATGTCACAAAACAATACAGAAAAAAAAGGAGTATCTTTTGGCAAAATAATGGTTGCCTCTGGAGTCGGCACATTGATTGTACTGGTAATTGTAGGACTATTCAAGCTCCTGCTTTTCTTTGGCATCATAGGTTCGATAGGCAGCACCGCGACTACTGCTGTTGCTAAAGACTCGTTTCTCAAGATCGACCTCACCAAGCCATTGCCCGAACGCACCCCAAACGAGCTCGACGCCCTTATGAACGACGGTGCGGCGATAGGATTCAACGACATGCTGCGGGGCATCATTGCCGCAGCCGACGACCCAAACATAAAAGGTATATATCTTTATATGGGCAGCACCTACGCCCTGTCGTGGGGCAAGAGCGAAGAGCTGCGTAGCACCTTAGAGCGTTTCTGCGACAGCGGCAAGCCAATCTTGGCCTACGCCGACGGATATACGCAACAGGGCTACTTTGTCGCCACGGTGGCAGACAGCATATACCTAAACCCTTCGGGTCTTGTCGAATTTAGAGGAATCGGAGCCGAAAGTCTGTTTTTTAAAGAAATGCTCGACCGACTGGCTGTAAAGATGACGCTTATTCGACCCAAGAGCAACAGTTTCAAAAGTGCCGGCGAGACGTATACAATGACGAAGATGAGCGATGCCAACCGCAAACAAATCAGAGAATACATCAACAGCATTTGGGAATATGTGATCGACCAAGTGTCGGAAGCACGCGACATATCACCCGAAAATCTCAACAGGCTTGCCGACAATCTCGACGCAGTATTGCCTGAGGACGCCAAGGCCTACGGCCTTATCGACGGCCTATGCTTCGAAAGCGACATCAAGCATGTTATGGAAAACAATTATGGCAAAAAAGCAATCGTGACACTCAACGATTACAGCAAAACATTAGTACCAAAGACTATATCGAAAGACAAGATTGCCATCATCTATGCCGAAGGCGATGTTTTGCCGGGAACAGGTTTCGGCACTGCCGTATATTCAGACAAAATAACCAAGGCTCTCAACGACGCAGCTGCTGACGATAAGATAAAGGCCATCGTTCTGAGAGTAAACTCGCCCGGCGGCGCCGTGACAGCTTCCGAGATTATGACCAATGCCGTAATTCGCGCACGCAAACAGAAACCAGTCATTGTTTCTATGGGCGATGTGGCAGCCTCGGCAGGGTATGAGATTTCGTGCAACGCCAACTATATCGTCGCCGAACCGACAACGATAACAGGTTCGATAGGGGTCTTCGCCACCATCCCCGAGGTGGGCGGAACCCTTAAGAAATACCTTGGCATAACCACCGACACGGTAAAGACCAACAGCAATTCGACAGCCTTGAGCATCATGCGGCCGATGTCGCCCAAAACACTTGAACTCATGCAGCGCAACGTCGAAGAGTTCTACACCGTATTCATCAACCGCGTAGCCAAAGGCCGTGGACTGGATGCCGACTTTGTCGACAGCATTGCCCGCGGAAGGGTATGGACCGGACGCGACGCACTGAAGCTTGGTCTTGTCGACGCCCTTGGCGGACTCGACGATGCTATCAGTATTGCCGCCGACAGTGCCGGAATCAAAGACTATCAAGTGGTAGACTATCCCGCCCCGGAAAGCATTCTCGAAAACATCATGAGCCGCAAGAGCGAATCGTCCGGTACGATGCACAGCTACACTCCGATGGCCACCGGTGACGGCGTCTGGATTGGCGGCGACGCGATGGTAAACACCCTTACTCGTATTTGCGAGACACGCGGCCTGCAAGCACGCGTGGAATTCTTCCTTGTAACAGAATAATCATGAACCGCCTGATCTCCATAGCAACACTTCTTTTCGCCTCAGTCAATGCTACAGCACAACACTGCGGCGCGGAACTACTGCATTGGGGATTCGAAACGGACAGGGCTATATACGACGCAGTATGGGTCTGTACCGGCGACACACTCAAACAAGAATACAGCGAAACACATGGAATGCTGACCCAGATTGACGGTTATTGGATTACATGCCAGGAGATTACAGAAAATGCATGGCAATGGTACATGCATTATAAAGTTGACACTTCCATGATGCCTGTTACAGGCATTACTCCAGATGAGGCTGAACAATTCTGCCACATCCTAAAACTCTCAGACTCTTATGTTTGGCAGATCCCCACGCTGCAGCAATGGCTTTTTGCCTTCAAAGGAGGCCTTGAAAGCGAGGGCTACCGATACTCAGGAAGCAACAGGAGCAACCTGGTGGGATGGACTCGCGAAAACAGCGGCGGAAAACTCCATGCAGGTGCCCAACTAATACCTAACGAATTACGCATATACGACATGACCGGCAACGTGGCAGAAATGGTAAGAGACGGCAACAACATCATCTACGTTGGCGGTTCATTTCTCGACAATGCCACAGTAAATCCCGAAGCCTCCCCCACCCCTCCTCCCGAAGCAAGAGGTCTACGCATTGTAATGCCCGAAGCCATTTGGTTCGACATCTACGGCAAACGGATTTTAAATCACTGACACTCTTCATAACTACCATATAAAAACTTCACTCCCACTTCACTTCCCCTCATTCACTCCTAAACACAAAAACATTATGTCCCCAAAAGTAAAAGTCGGAATAGTACAACTGTCGTGCGGGAACGACAAAGAAAAAAACATAGCACGATACACCGAAAAGGTACGCCAACTGGCATCAGAAGGAGCACAGATTATTTGTCTGCAAGAGCTGTTCGCATCGCTCTACTTCTGCGACACAGAGGACTACCACAATTTTCGCTACGCCGAGGCCATTCCCGACGGCCCCACAACGCAACACTTCATGGCACTGGCTCGCGAACTTGGGGTGGTAATAATCTGCTCCATGTTCGAAAAAAGAGCCGAAGGTCTCTACCACAACACCACTGCCGTAATCGACGCTGACGGCTCTTATCTGGGCAAATACCGCAAAATGCACATCCCCGACGACCCCGGCTACTACGAAAAATTCTACTTTACCCCCGGTGACCTCGGATACAAAGTGTTCCAGACACGATTTGCACGCATCGGAGTGCTGATTTGCTGGGATCAATGGTATCCCGAAGCATCGCGTATAACCGCCTTGATGGGTGCCAAAATACTCTTCTACCCAACAGCCATAGGCTGGGCCATAGACCAGGACGAAGCCACAAATGACGAACAATATCAGGCTTGGCAGACCATACAGCGCAGCCATGCCGTGGCAAACGGTGTTCCCGTGGTCAGCGTCAACCGCACCGGACGCGAAGGCGACATGCAGTTCTGGGGTGGCTCGTTTGTGACCAACGCATTCGGACGCCTGCTGTGGCAAGGACCACACCTCGAAGAATGCACCCATGTAGAAGAACTCGACCTCAACGATAGCGACCGCTACCGCCGGCATTGGCCCTATCTGCGCGACCGCCGCATCGACAGCTACTCACCTATTCTGAAACGCTACATCGACCAAGACTGACCAGCAACGACAATCTATCAACCAACATATATCTTTCAATGATCATCACTCCAACACCTAAGGAACGAGGGTTCTATATGCCCGCAGAATGGGAACAGCATGAGGCCACGTGGCTCAGCTATCCCCACAACGAAGATTCGTGGCCTGGAAAAATAGAGACGATTTTCCCTTCCTACCACCTCTTCATCAAAACCCTTACCGAAGTCGAGACTGTACACATCAACGTACAAGACCAGGCTATGGAAGACCACGTACGCCAAGCACTGAAAGAAGCTGGCGCCTTTATGGTAAACGTCGAATTCCACCAGTTCCCTACCAACGACGCATGGTGTCGCGACCATGGTCCCGCATTCCTGCTCAACAGCAAGACACCAGGACTGCGCGCCCTCGTCAACTGGAACCACAATGCATGGGGTGGCAAATACCCCTTCGAACTCGACACTCAGATTCCCGCGCACATCGCAAAAAAACTTGGCATAACCATGTTTGAGCCTCATATCGTGATGGAAGGAGGCTCTATCGACGTAAACGGCAACGGCGACCTGCTGACGACAGAATCGTGCCTGCTCAACCCAAACCGCAACCCGTCGCTCTCAAAAGAACACATCGAAGAACACCTACGCGCCTATTACGGAGTAGACAATATCATTTGGCTCGGCGACGGTATTGCAGGCGACGACACCGACGGACATGTCGACGACCTGAGTCGCTTTGTCGACACCGACGTCATCGTCACTGCTGTGGAGGAAGACCGCAACGACGAGAACTACGCACCACTGCAAGCCAACCTGAAACTGCTGAAAAACTGCCGCCTCGCCAACGGCAAACAACCCACCATCGTAGAACTGCCAATGCCAAGCATTGTAGAATGGGAAGGGCAGCGGCTACCGGCATCGTATGCCAACTTCTACATCTGCAACGGACTTGTGATATTCCCCACCTACAAATGCGACAACGACACACGGGCAGCATACATCCTCGAGGAGTGCTTCCCGACACGCGAAGTGGTTGGCATCGACAGCACTGACATAATTTGGGGACTCGGCAGTTTCCACTGCCTCAGCCAACAAATGCCAGCATAAAACAAAAAAATCAAATATCTCTCGAATCATGAACAATTTCAATCCTTCAATCGAGCTCGAAAAGCAGCTCGGACAGCAAATCTACGACGCACTTCAAGGACCTATAGTAGAAGAGGTGCTCCACAAAACCAGAATTTCATCCAGCGACACATATTGGCGCAGCACCATGGAAGGACACTGCCTTAAAGTTCGTCCTGAATTGTTGCCCGACTTCTATCGTCTCTGCAACGAAGTGAAAGAAAGCCTGGGGTTCTATGAGCCCGTTGAGTTCTACATTACTGGAGACGCCTCTGTCAACGCCTTCTCGCTCGCTGCCGAAGAAAAAGGCGAGCCTCACATCATCAATGTGAACTCTGGACTATTCGACCTCATGACTACAGACGAGTTGCGTTTCGTGATCGGCCACGAACTGGGACACCTCATAAACCGCGACACTGCTTTGAACCGACTGATAGGATTCGTATTCCCTCCCAACACAAATATACCAGTATCGTTGCAGTACAAAATAAGGCTGCACGAGCAGCTCGCCGAACTGGTTGCCGACCGCTATGGCTACATAGCCACCGAGAACCTGGAAACATGCGTCACGTCGTTTTTCAAGATGGCTTCGGGACTTGACCTCACAAAGATGAACGTAAGCATCGATGCGCTTATTGCCGACAACAACCGACGTCTCGACTATTTCCTCAACGACAAAGGCATTAGTCGAGCCTCGCATCCTGTCAACCCAATACGTGTTCAGGCCCTCAACCTCTTTGCCAACGCCACATCACAGGAAGAACTCGAGAAAGGCATGGATGAACTGATCGGAATACTGCTCAAAATAGGCGACAGCGACCTCGACGAATATGTAGCCTACTTCATAGCGTCGGCCGGCCTCATCGTATCATCGGCAGACGGCGAGATGCAGAAGGAGGAATTGGACAACATTCTCGACACGCTGGCAAGCCTCAAGATATTTCCACGTTCTTTCCTCGACAGTATTATAGAGCACGACGTTTCGGAAATCTTCAACAAAGCTGTAGAAGGCATACTGAACATCAACCCCGGGATGCGCGAAAACATGCTTGAATACATGATACAAATCGTCATGTCCGACAAAAACATTGCCAAAGAAGAAATCGATTTACTCTATTCGTTCGGTTCCAGCATCGGTTTTGGCGACAAGGAGGTTGCCAGTGCCATAGCCAGCTCTATACAGCGCAACTATATTCCCAGCCTTCAGTCCATCTGCTGACAGAGGGCCTGCTCACCAGCGTCACGACTGCTTAGCTTGCGCGTAATCCACACCGCAAAAGGCATCGACAGCACAAAAGTGCACACATCGGCAGTGGCTTGAGCCATCTCTACACCCTCCAAGCCAAGCCACAACGGCAACAACAGTACGGCAGGGATGAAAAAAAGTCCCTGCCTGCCGATGGCAAGCAATGTGGCGGGAAACGTCATGCGTATATTCTGAAAAAGCATATTGGTCGCCGTGCTCAACGTGCAAAGCGGAAAGACGACACATTGCCATCTTAATGCGCTGCAGCCTATTTCTATCAACACAGGGTCCTCGTCGCGGAAAATCCTGATGATCTGAGGTGCAAAAATATATCCCAGGGCAGAAAGGACAGTGAGCATTGCTGCCGACACACTCAGGGCAAAAAGATAGGATTGGCGCACTCGGTGGTATTTGTGCGCTCCATAATTGAATCCACAAACAGGCTGAAACCCCTGTACAAATCCCAATATCAAAGAAAAAGCAAACATAGTGGTCCGCGACACAATGGCGAATGCCGCTACCGACGATGCCTCCTGTCCGGGCAGGGCGTAACGCGCGGCGGCATGGTTGAGCATGATTGTCGAAACACAATTGAATGCTTGCCTAAAAAGCGATGGTAGACCCCCAGCAATTATCTCCATGTAACACGACCACGAAGGACGGAAATTTTGCAGCCTTATGTGGACCGATTCCTTGCGCATTGTTCCCCACAGCAGCAGTCCCCATGCGAATAGCTGGCTTACAGCTGTTGCTATAGAAGCTCCCGTAACCTCGAGGCCGAGTCCGAAAATCAGCAACGGGTCGAGAACAATATTGAGCACCGCACCACTAACGATACCTATCATGCCAAAACGTGCATTGCCTTGAAGTCGCAACTGATTGTTGAGAGTCAGGGCCGACATCATGAATGGCGAAGCCACCAGGATGTATCGCAGATAGTCGCACGCATAAGGCACAACATTTGGCGGAGCACCGAGCGCCCTCACTATCTGTGGCAGCAGGGGCAACCCTACCAATGCCGCAACAACACCCAATATAAGGGGTGTAAAAAAACCCACCGAGGCCATCACTCCTGCATCGTCGTAACGGCGGGCACCAAGAGCTCTCGATATATGGTTCCCGGAACCGTGTCCGAAGAAAAAACCCACAGCCTGGATGAACGTCATATAGGCAAACGAAATGCCTATACCTGCTGTTGCCTCGGTAGAGAGATGACCCACAAAAGCAGCGTCGGCAACGTTGTAAAGGGCAGTCACCACCATGCTGACCATGGAGGGTATAGCAAGCCGAAACACCAGTCGAGGCACTGGTGTTTCGGTCATCTCCCTGTATTTCGCGTCAAGGCCCGACATTACTGTTCAAGCGCCGACGGCTTAACGCTCTGAAGCTTTGATAATATGAGTATTGCCCTTTGAATTGAGCAACGTGAGTTTCACCGTGTTCTGTCTTTCGTCGCGTTGGTAGGTCACTTCCACCTCGTCGCCAGGGTTGAACAAAGCAACCTCTTCCATCATCGACGCATACGAATTGACTTTCACTCCGTTGACACTCAGCAGCACATCGCCCTCGCGTATACCTGCCTTGTCGGCGGCACATCCAGGAATGACTCTGGCGATATATATGCCATTCAATTCCTTAAGTTTAAGCTTGGCAGCTATTTCGCTGGTAACCTCTACTACGTTCACACCCAGATATCCGCGCTGTACGACGCCATATTGACGCAGGTCGCCAACCACTTTGCGTGCTATGTTGGACGGAATAGCAAACGAGTAACCAGTATAATAACCGTTGCCACTTGCAATGGCTGTGTTGATACCTATCAGTTCGGCCCTGCCATTGACAAGAGCTCCGCCCGAATTACCGCTGTTTACAGCTGCATCAGTCTGTATAAACGACTCGATGGTGCTCTCCACCCCAGGGTTTTTGATTATGTCCATATAGCGAGCCTTGGCCGATATGATACCTGCCGTCACCGTAGAGGTGAGGTTGAACGGGTTGCCGATAGCCAATACCGGTTCTCCTATGCGTGCCGAATCAGAATTGCCAAAGGGAATGATTTCCAGGTCCGTCGCATTTATTTTTATCACCGCAAGATCCGTCGCAGGGTCGGTACCCACAACACGTGCAGGCATCTCGCGTTTGTCGTTCAGCGTAACCCATACCTTCTCGGCATCCTGTACCACGTGGTTGTTTGTGACTATATAGCCGTCCTGCGAAATAATGACACCCGAGCCATAGGCATTGTAAGTCTGACGCTGCACTCCTCGGTCGATAATCATACCGAAAAACGACTGATATAGAGGAGTCAACTTTGTCATTTCCGTCTTTATGTGCACCACGGCATTGATGGTACGTGCTGCAACTTCGGTAAAGTCGGTCTGAGTCACCAGCGATGGCAGTGGAGCGCGTACCGGACGCTCAACGGCTTCTGCTTCTTCTGTTTTTTGCTCGTTTTGTGCTGTGCATCCGCACGGCAAAAACATTATGAATAAAAGCAAGGCTATCAAAAAAAATCTTTTCATATTGGAATTATATTTATCTAAATACAAACATTTTAATCATCCCGAATGGTGCTCAGCGCATGTCTGGCGCACCACTCTTACGGAACAGCATTCCTGAACGCATATCTACATTATCATAAACAAAAATCGTGCCAAATTATTTTATCTTGCAAGTTAAATAATGATAAATAATTCGTGAACGATGGTTTTTGTGTATATTTGCAATTTATACAGTCAAAGCGAAATTACAAATAACATCATGAAAATTATCATAATAGGCCCAGCATATCCCTATCGTGGCGGCATAAGCGCTTTCGGTGAGCGCCTTGCCGACGAATACCAGAGACAAGGTCACGACGTTGAGATGTACACATTTACATTGCAGTATCCGTCGTTTCTTTTTCCTGGCAAAACACAATACAGCGACAGTCCGGCGCCTGCCGGGCTTCGTATCACGCGACGAATCAATTCCATAAACCCATTCAACTGGTTCAAAGTGGGTCGCGAGATAGCCCGCAAACGTCCTGACTTGCTCATCACCAACTTCTGGCTCCCATTCATGTCTCCCTGCCAAGGAACCATAGAACGACGCGTGCAGCGCAACGGCCACTCTCGCACCGTGGCTATTCTGCACAATATAATACCCCACGAACATCGCCCAGGAGACAGACTCCTGTCACGCTATTTTGTACATTCCACTCAGGCTTTCACGGCCATGTCGCACTCCGTACTAGACGACCTCGGGCAGTTCGACCGACGGAAACCTCGCGCTTTCTGCCCACACCCTCTCTACGACCACTATGGATCACTGATTCCAAAAGACGACGCGCGACGTCAGCTCGGCATCGAGCCGGAAGGACGCTATATACTGTTCTTCGGATTCATACGACCATACAAAGGACTCGACCTTCTGCTGCAAGCCATGGGCGACGAGCGTGTAAAAAAAACCGGAGTGAAACTCATCGTTGCCGGCGAATTCTATGGCGACTCAAAACCCTACACCGACCAGATAAAACAACTCGGCATATCCGATACCACACTCCTATTCACCCAGTTCATCCCCGACGAGAAGGTCAACCTGTATTTCTCTGCCGCCGACCTTGTGGTGCAGCCCTATCGCAGTGCAACTCAAAGCGGTGTGGCTCAGATCGCGTTTCACTTTGACAAGCCTATGGTTGTCACCAACGTGGGTGGTCTGTCCGAGATAGTGCCCGACGGGAAGGTAGGATATGTCGTCGAACCTCAAGCCGGAGATATTGCCGATGCCATTGCCAGATTCTATAACGGCGACTGCGAAGCCGCCATGATTGAAGGTGTAAGGCATGAAAAACAAAAATACCAGTGGAGCAAAATGGTTGCCACCATCAATGAACTACAAAAACAAATCCTTGTCAACAATTGACTCTATGGAACCGAATCCATATCAGACTAAAAAAAACACCTTATGAACCTACGCATATCAGAATCAATAGAACAAAGCATAGCCACCAAGCAAGCCATCCTTGCCGACCACGACTTCATGTCGCGTATCGAAAAAGCGGCTGATATGATAATAGCCTCACTACGCAGCGGGGGGAAAATACATTTCTGCGGCAACGGGGGCAGTGCCGCCGACGCCCAACATCTGGCAGCTGAACTCAGCGGCAGATTCTACTACGACCGGCCTCCACTCAACGCAGAAGCACTGCACTGCAACACTTCCTATCTTACCGCTGTGGGCAACGACTACGGCTACGACCATATCTTTGCACGGCTGATGCGTGGCACCGCCAGAAAGGGCGATGTTCTGATTGGCATCAGCACTTCAGGCAACTCCTCAAACATACTGAAAGCTTACGAGGCATGCAAAGAAATGGGTATCAGCATCATCTCGTTCACTGGCAAGACAGGTGGGGCCATGAAAGAATTGTCGGATCTGCTGCTCAACGTGCCATCAACCGACACTCCTCGCATTCAGGAATGCCACATCATGATAGGCCACATAATATGCGAAATTGTCGAGTCGGCATTATTTCCAAAAAAATAGCCGATAAAAGAAGGGCTCCGTGGCTACGGTTGCACCTGTCACTGCTAACTTCGCAACGACAGGGCTCAGCCTGCGGCAACCATCAACAAGCTGTTTTTGTCCAAGACGGTGGATGCCACCCGTTGTAGTTCGTCGGAAGTCACTCCATCTTCGCCCAAAATGCCGAATAGGGTGTCTGTAAACTGTTCGCTGATTCCACAGCTGGCCATCGACGCAAAGCGCTCCATACGCTCAAACACACCATCCACACTCCTCATAAAGTCGCCAAGCATGCATGTCTTTACAAGCTTGAGTTCCTCCGCCGGAACAGGCTCCTCTATCAACCTCGACAGTTCTCTCTCTATCTCTGTCATGGTGGCGTCGACCTTGTCGACAGCCACTTCGCTGACGATATAGAACAGAATGCTGCCCCGCATAAGGTGTGTCTGCGAATAGATGCCATAGGTATAGCCTTTGTCTTCGCGTATGTTTGTCATCAATCGCGAGCCGAAATATCCTCCCAATATGGTGTTGAGAACCATGAACCGCGAATAATCGATGTCGCCCCATCGGTAGGGCAGCTCTCGACCGACTCGCAATGCTGCCTGCACGGCTCCGTCCATCGCAATGCGCTGCAATCCTGTTGCATTACCCATCGAAGGAGGTAACGTCACCGCATCGAGACCCTGTGTTTCGACATTCCCGAAAAGAGAGTCGACAAGGGCGACAGCATCTGCCGGAACATTGCCGCCCATCATGACCGTTAGTCGCGACAGGTCGTAATACTTCTTATGGAAACGCCTTATGTCGTCCACCGTCAAGAGGTCGACATCGTCCGACGTAGCGAAACGGCCCAACGGATGAGCATGGCCATAAATCCCTTCATAGAAACGGCAACGCGCCACATGTGACGGTTTAAGGGCTGCCGTCATGAGCTGCTGTTTCCGTTTGGTGGCAAAAACATCAAATTCCGTTTGCGGGTATACGGCTTCGGTGACGCATTCGTACAACAACGGCAACAGCTCGCCGATATATCGCGACAGACAATAAGCCGTAAGAGTGGACCTCACTGTGTCGCAATTCTTTTCTATAATAATGCCACGAAAATCCATGAATTCGGCTATCTGCTGCGCGGTATGCCGCGGTGTCCCCTCAGTGATGAGCTGAATGGCCGAAGCAGCCTGAAGAAACTTGTCCTGTAGGGCTGTACCCGCCTCGAACACAAGGTCTAAGCGAACTATATCAATATGTTTGTCATAGAATAGGTACAAAGGCTGCCCGCCACGAAGGTGGTGAATCTGCGGAACGAGCCCGCTACGGTCTATATCTTGTGGATTCATTTCTGTCATAGTCGTCAGAACTTTACGGTTAACTTCAGATTGATTTGACGTGCTGTCAAGTAGTTTGGAACAGGATAGTACTGGTTGTTGTAGTCGGACACAAATATGAATGATACAACATTTTTATAGTCGAACACATTGAACAGCTCGACAGAAAGCAGTATGTCGTCGACATAGCGCATAAGCCTGCTGTTCTTGATTTTGTTGAACCGCGACAGCTGCAGGGTATTTCCCCAATCGACACGGAAATAGGCCGGGTAGCGACGCACCTGCGAAAAATCGTCCTGCGTGGGATAGGTGAACGGCAGACCACTCGACACAATGAGATTGAGCGACATGCGCCAAAACGGCACACTTGGCACATAGTCCTGGAAAAAAATCTTGAAACTGGCACGCTGGTCGGTAGGGCGCGGCAGCCACCCATACTCGTCGCCGAGTATGTCCTCGTTAGTCTGCATTAGCGACAGCGAAGCCCACGACTCTAACCCATCGACAACCTCGCCGCTGAGTCGGAACGAAGCTCCACGCGCAAAACCCACAGCGCTGTTGTCGGCGTCGTAGCGCACACGCAAGTTGTCTATTCGATACGGAATCAAGCCAGTAACATATTTAAAATAGAGATCTGCCGTAAACTTGAACGGACGATTGTCAAGACGAAAATTCCAATCCAACGTTCCCATAACCTGATAGGAATGCTGCGGCTGTATGGCATGGTTGAGGGTGCCGTCGTCGAAACGGAACTCACGATATGACGGAGGTTGGCTGTAGACTCCAGCCGCCAGACGTAGCAACAGGTCCTTTGCACTATTCGGCTTGTAGTTCACACTCAGTCGCGGCGACAAGATGAGATGCCTGTTGTGCTGCGTTGTCTCGTCAAATACCGCCCAATGAGGATAATTGGAAATATTGCCAGTCTGGTTGTCGTTGGCGAAGTTAATGTCGTAGTATTGTGCACGAACACCGGCAACAATGGAAATCAAGTCATTACGACGAGTATATATATCAACATTGCGTTGGACGAATGCCGACAAACGGACTGTGCTTAGGCTGTGGTTGGAACGGCAAAAAAGTTGCAGGATTGGTGTTGACGGCATATTGCTGTCGTTGCCCGGCACAGGCATAGGCATCGGCATTGCGTAGCCTGCCGAATCCACCCATTTCCATTCCCTCATCCGGTCGCGGACCTGCTCATATTGGCCTTTTATACCCCAGTTCCAGTTGCCCATGCGGGCATAGTGAGTTCCACGCAGTTCCGACGAGTAATAGTTGGTCTGCATCGAATTGCGTGCATGTTCCAAAAACGAGCCTATGCCCCTGTCGAAACGCTCCGTTTCACCGTTGTCGTCGAAATTGCCCACATTGAGCTCATAGAGCATAAATTGACTAAGGATATCATAGTTCTCCGCCTCTCTGTTCGACTGGAACGAATTGGTCCATCTGAGTTTGTAGTTGTCGCCAGGGTGGTAGTCTGCGGTTATCGATGCCATAACGGTATTATACCGGTCACGTTCTTCGCCCTCGTAATAGACGTCGAACTGCATGACCTCTTGCCACCCACCGAATGTAGTGGTCTGCGACTCGGGAATCAATCCATACACATTCCGCGTAGCTACGGCAAGCAGTTGCAGATTCAAGGCGTCGCTGACGCGATAGCCAAGCACCGCCTGCAGGTCGGTGTAGGAGGTGGTATAGTTGCCTTTTGTGTCGAGCGAGCGGAACACATAGCGGTTGGAATGTTGGCGCAATCCCATGGAGTACGACAGCTTGTTGCCCACTGCCCCACGCAGCGACAGCGATGCTCCAAGCAGCGACAGCGATGCCTGTCCCCTGGTGTCGTGCACGAAGCGATGTTGCGACGTGTCGCTTTGGGCATACGGCACTGTGTATGCTATATCGAGCACCGATGCCATCCTGTCGCCGTATGTGGCATCAAAACCACCAGGCGAGAAAAGCACATTGTCGACCATGTCGGGATTGATGATCGATGTGCCTTCCTGCTGCCCATTCCGGATCAACACAGGCCGGTATACTTCTACACCGTTCATATAGACAAGGTTTTCGTCGAACGAGCCGCCTCTGACCGAATATTGCGACGACAACTCGTTATTCGAACCGACGTCTGGCAGGGTTTTCAGCAGCGATTCAACTCCTCCCTGCGGACCGACATTATTCTCCACCCTGTCAATATTCACCGCGGTGAACGTCGTAGTGCGGGTCTTTTCGTCAGTAACCTTTACGACTTCCAGTTGCTTGAGCGAACTGCTCAAGACAAAATCGAGCTTTCGTGTCTCTCCATCGCCCAAAAGCATAGTGGTATCCACCGTTGAATATCCTGTATAGCGTACGGTTATCGCCAACCTCTGCCCGGCAGGGAGTTGCAGCATATAATACCCTTTATCATCGGTTTTAGTGCCCTTTACAGGATCGAGACTGACTGCGGCAACACTTGCATAGGACACACCCTTGCCCGACGCGTCCGTAACCGTTCCGTGAAGCACAGCAACACCCTGAGCCCCAACCCGAAACACCAGCAGAAACAGCATCGGCAAAACAACACAACGTAAGTATTCCGCATATCTTTTCATCGCACCATTAACGAAATCAGAAAATCTTTATTGTTATGTCTACAATAAAAAAGCCCATGTGGCGTTACTTATCAAAATCGTGCCCGACACAAGAAAAGACGACCTATGACTAAAAAAACGATTTTCCTCGCCACCATTCTCTATTTGGCTACAGGGTTCAACTCTTTGTCAGCCCAAAACCTGCGTCTGACATTCACCTCTGCAAGCGAGGCTAAGTTCTTCGTCTACCTCAACGGCAAACTGCAGAACCAGAAATCGTCGGGCATGGTAACACTAAACAACCTGGAAGACAAAGACTACCATGTCCGCATTGTTATTGACGACCCCTACGAGGTTGCCGTGACTCGAACCATTCGGCCAAACAAAAAACATGACGAATACATTGTCAAATTCAATGCCGTACGTGAACGGGTCTACCTAAAAGCCACATCAAAGTCCGTAGCCGATGAAGACAACAACAACCTTTGGATTCCACAAGACCCCACTCCCCCTCAGCAGAACACCACTGACACCACACTTCCTCACCGCACCTCGATAATGCGCAACGGGCAAAGTGACACTACAAACCAACGCATAATAAACAGAACTCGCACAAGAACAGACAACGGAACAACATTTTGAACAACATAAAAAAGACATATTGAAGTTGTTTTTTTGAATCAATCGACTTCATCTATTCATTTTATTTAACTGTTTCTGAAAAAACATCTCAAATAAAGGCACATCAAATGAACAAGTCAACAAAGAACATTTTCGCCATCGCGATAATCGCACTTCTTAGCCTGCAGTCGTACACCGCCGACGCCCAAAACCGCATCGACAACCAAGGACGCCGGCAAGGCCACTGGATAAAGACCGACAAAGACGGGAGCCGCATCTTCGAAGGCGAATTCAAGGACGGTAAAGAAGTTGGCATCTTCAACTACTACTACCCCGACGGCACCCTCAAGATTCGCAACACCTTCACCGACCCGGGACGATACTGCAAACACGAAGCCTTCGACAGACAAGGGCGACTGCTCGCTACCGGATTCTACAACCAAAAGAACCGCGACGGCGAATGGCGCTACTACAGCCAGGAAGGCAAACTGGTCAAGATTGCAGGATATCGCATGGGCATCAAGGAAGGCACCCACGTGGTTTTCAACTCAAACGGCGACACTGCGGAGATATCCAACTGGAAAGACAACAGGAGGCATGGACGTTGGTGGAAACGCATCGGCGAAAAAGGATGGATTACCGGACGATACGAGAACGGACTTATGCAGGGACGCCTTGTCGAATACGACAACGAAGGACGCCTTGTCAGCGATGGCAACTACCTTAATGGCGAGAAACACGGCGCCTACCGCCACTACGAACAAGGACGCTGCACCGTAGAAGAGTCATGGCACGAAGGGGCTCTGGCCGAGCGCAAAATACTACTCAATTGTCCTGACGAACGGTGGCAGTCCGTATTCGGCATTGCCTATTTCATGCCCAAAGGCAAATCGGCAAATGGAACCATAGTATACCTCAACGACGGCAACAAACTGGTATGCAATGACTCTCCCGACGCTGTTAATTTCCGCGTCGGACGCGACCAATTCGTCATCATCGACCGCAAATCGCAACTGATGGCAAACACCGGCAGCATTGTAGGCATCACCAAAGACAGCGAAGGACGCGACATCCTCGAACTGCTGCCTAAACCGCCATTCTCCGTATACCCCGACCAAGAATGCCTGAAGATGGTCAAAAGCCTGAAACGCATCGACCAACTCGACGAAGAATAACAGCGATGACAATAGCTGCACACACTCTTGGCTGCAAACTCAATTTTGCAGAAACATCCGACATTGTTCGCACTTTCACCCTCAACGGCTGGACGCAGGTCGATTTCGATTCCGCGGCAGACCTCTATGTCGTCAACACATGCACCGTCACTGCCGTTGCCGAAAAAAAATGCCGCAACGCCATACGTCAGGCCGTTGCAGCTAACCCTAACGCCATTGTGGCCGTGATTGGCTGCTTCGCCCAAAACTCAGCTGACCAAATTGCAAAAATCGAAGGGGTAGACATCATTCTCGGCAATGCCGACAAACACAACCTCTACCCTGTTGTCGAAAGGTACATCCAGACCGGCGGCGACAAAGACGCATGCAACACTGCAGCTTCTTTTTCATCCTTTCATCTTGCCTATTCTCATGCAGACCGCACCCGCACCTTCTTCAAGATCCAGGATGGATGCGACTACTTCTGCTCCTACTGCGCCATACCTTTTGCTCGCGGACGCTCGCGCAGCGCCACGATAGACCAGACAGTTGCCATGGCACGACAAATTGCCGACTCGGGTGCAAAAGAGGTGATCCTTACAGGCGTCAACACCGGCACCTTCGGACATCAGCACGGCGAGACACTTTACGGACTCATACAACAGCTTGACAAAATAGAAGGGATTGAGCGCTACCGCATCTCAAGCATCGAACCCAACCTGCTTACCGACGAAATAGTCAACTTTGTAGCCAACTCCAAAAAGTTCCTTCCTCACTTTCACATCCCTCTGCAGGCAGGCAGCGACAACGTACTTGCACTCATGCACCGCCGCTACGACACTGCATTCTACGCCTCGCTGCTCGAACGCATCAAGTCTGTCATGCCCGATGCATGCATCGCCGCTGACATAATGGCAGGATTCAACGGCGAGACCGACGAAGAATTTGGCAAAGTACTCTCCTTTGTCGACTCGCTACCCATCTCCTATCTGCATGTCTTCACCTTCAGCGAAAGGCCTCTCACCGCAGCTCTGCGCATGGACGGACGCATACCGATACATCATCGACGCGAACACAGCCGACAGCTGCAAGAACTGTCAGACAGAAAAAAACAAGCCTTCTATGTCAGCCAACAAGGGTTGACGCGCCCTGTTCTTTGGGAGAGCAACAACAAGGACGGAATGATGTATGGCTTCACCGACAACTATATCCGCGTCCGTCGCCCCTACGAGGCTTGCCTTGTCAATACTGTAACACCCTTCACGCTCTCCTCTCTGTTGGACAATGAAGAGGTTTTTGTGGACTATTAAAAAAACACCGTGATTCCAAGCCGTCGGCCTACAACAAAACGACAGACACCCCTCTCAAGCAAAGCAAAACAATGCCTTTATTAATTTAACTTTTAACGATACTAAAAAAAATAGTATATTTGCATTTTTAATTTATCAACATATATACATTTATCATCTTTAAACACAATCTGTTATGAGCGGACTATTTGGAGTAGTTACAAAAAATCCGTGTGCCACCGATCTTTTTTACGGCACGGACTACCATTCTCACCTCGGAACTCGCAGGGCTGGACTCAGCACCGTCGACAATGGTGTTATGCATCTGAACATCCACAACATCCAAAATTCGTATTTCCGAACCAAATTCAGCGAAGACCTTCATGAAATGGTCGGCAATATGGGTATTGGCGTCATCAGCGACACCGACCCTCAACCTATCGTCGTAAACTCCCATTTAGGTCGCTTTGCAGTGTGTACCGTCAGCAAAATCAACAACATGGACGAGCTTGAACAACAATGCCTCAACCAACGGCAGCAGTTCACCGAGCTCAGTATGGGCGGCACCAACCCCACCGAACTTGTAGCCCTGCTCATAACACAAGGCAAAGATTTTGCCGACGGCATCCGCAACGTATATCACCATGTTAAAGGCAGTGTCTCCATGCTCATCCTGACCGAACACGGCATCATAGCAGCCCGCGACTACTTAGGCCGCACACCTCTCGTCATCGGCCGTCGCGGAACAGACTATGCCATAGCCTCCGAAAGCCACTCCTACATCAACCTCGGATTCCAGACGGTCAAATACGTGGGTCCCGGCGAGGCCATTCTCATCTCGCACGACGGTCTCACTCAGATGCTGGCTCCCTCTCCTAAAATGCAAGTATGCTCATTCCTCTGGATCTATTACGGTTATCCCGTAGCACAATACGAAGACATCAATGCCGAAGAGGTTCGCTACCAACTCGGTCTCGCGATGGGACAAAATGACGACGTCGAGGCCGACTTCGTCTCCGCCATCCCCGACTCTGGAATAGGCATGGCTCTTGGCTACTCTGCAGGCAAGGGAATACCATACAAACGTGGCATACTCAAATACACACCCACATGGTCGCGCAGCTTTATGCCTGTTAACCAAGAATCGCGCAACCTTGTAGCAAAAATGAAACTCATCCCAAGTCGCAAAGTGCTCGAAGGAAAAGATGTAGTATTCTGCGACGACTCTATAGTTAGAGGCACACAATTGCGCGACCAGGTCAAAATGCTCTACAACTCCGGTGTCAAGCATGTCCATATTCGCATCAGCTGTCCTCCACTCGTCCACGGATGCACCTACCTCAACTTCTCTGCCTCAAAAACCGACATGGAACTCATCGCACGCCGTTGCATCGAAGAACTCGAAGGTGGCGAAATACGCAACCTCGAAGCCTATCGCGACAGCACCACGAAACAATATGCCGACATGGTCGAGAAAATACGCCAGCACATCGGTGTCGACACATTGAAATTCAACAGTCTACCGACAGTGTGCGACGCTATCGGCCTACCCAAAGAGCAGGTCTGCACCCACTGTTTCGACGGCTCCAGCTACGACATCAGCCAAATCAATCCTGACCAACTTTCGCTCGACATCTGACAAAAAGCGTAAACCTTGTATATCTCAACTTTTCGCATACCACTCAGGCTTGTAGTCCTACTACTCCTCTCTATAATAGGAGTTTCTGCGCAGACACAGAACACCATCGTCCGCGACTCCTCCGTCGTATACCTCAGCACACTCGACCTCTGCCCAAGCTACAATGTTGACCGCCGCATCCTCGAATCCGACAAAAACCTGGTTGCCGTCATCGACAGCCTCCAAGGCGTACAACCCAACGCCTATCCTCTCATGAGTCAGTGGTGCCGTCAGCAAAGGCTACGCATCAACCGGATGATATCGAGCCTTAACAACGACTACACTCGCGAAGGTGACAACATCTGGATGGATTCCACCCACTGTATTGTCGATGCCGGCACCTATATCTCCAAAATGCAACTGATGGCCGAACGTCTGCAAAACCAATCAGAACAATACGACAAACTTGAGGAACAACGTCTTGAAGCTGAACGCAAAGCAGCCGAAGAACGCGCAAAAGCAGAAGCACTTCGAATACAACGCGCCAAGGACCAACGCCTTGCTATCCTTAAAGACTCTATACGCTCTCAGCACAAAGACATCACTTCGACCTGTGACGCCAAAGGCATCACCGACAAAACTAAAATCAAAGAACTAAAAGACCTCTTCTACGCCTACCTGTCAGTCTACAACCGCTACGACCTCACCAGCGACAACACGGCCGAAAGTAACTTCCGCCAACTTGAAGAGCTGAAATCATTCCAGACCGAACTGATCGACAGTGTTTTGGGCGACAATTCATTTTCCGATCGTATCGAGGCATTCAAAAACACTCTCCACGCCCGCTCAGGAAAAGACCACACCGACGTCAACAAGTCCTACCAACGCGTCTTCAAGAAAGTGCAGATTCCTATAACCTTCAAGACCATAGCCGAATACAACACCTACATCAACCAATTGCGCGAAATAATCGCCGTTCAGCAGAGCTACTTGACAGTTATCGGATTGCGCGAAGCCATAAACAGGAACAGCAATAATCTGCTTAACCAATGCAGCAAAAAACACAAAGACGTCTATAGCTCCTATAAAGACATACTCAGCGAACTGAATATAGTACCATCATACACCAGCCTTGCAGAAAGCGATAAATTCATCGCCTCTCTCTACGAATTCATCGACCTGCAAAATGAGTACAGTAAGGTAGTAAAACGGCTCGATACCATCTACTCAAGGGGCGATTCGATTGTCGCAATATGTCCAAAAAGTGCAAGCGACATTGCTTCTGCATACAAAAACCTTGTCGCCACCACCGATTTTGTACCTCGATTCATCAACAAATCAAGTGCCGACTATTTCAACAACACCCTCAACGAATTTGAGACAGTCCAACAGATTTACATATCTGCCATAGGCATACGAGGCATCATCGACGATGGCAGCCAGCGCATTTACGCCAGCAAGAACGCTCCCAAGGGCCTCATCCCTGGCTACAAACAGATGATGCACTACACCGACTTCACTCCACACTTCAACAACAAAGCGGCAGGCGACGAATTCATCCGCCTCCTCAACCATTTCATCGACATACAAGGCAAATTCTTAGCCATCATCGACGAAAACAACAAGATAGAAAACAACACAAAACTGTTCCGTTCTGCCTTCAAAGAGTACTCCAACATCAACAAAGCCTACGAACGACTGCTCAAGACCTACGACTACGACCTGGTAATCATTAGCGAAGCCGACCTCAACCGATTCATGAAACACCAGAATACCATAAGCGACATGCAAGAACGTTTTTCCGCTTTGGCCAATTCGCTCGAAAAAGAAGACTACAACAACAGACTCAAAAAAGTAAAAGAAACCGACAAAATAAAACTCATCATGGGTGTACAGTAGCCAACAGGCCTACCACTCATAGGCAAAAAAAAAATCACTCAATAATACAGAGAAATTTATATCAGACTCATTTTTTTCTCAATTAACAAAAATTTAGTATTTTTGCTTTTTGACAGACAAGGACAACAGACAACTTAATATTACACAATTGACTAAATAACAAGGAAATAAATAAAAATTATTAACTAACTAAAATTACATTTTATGAAAAAATTATTCTTAGCACTTGTAGCAGTTTTTGCTTTGTCTATGACTGTTAACGCACAGAACAACCTCGGTGTCCGCATTGGCGGCGGCCAGGGTTACAACGCTGAACTCTCCTGGCAGCACGGTCTTGGCGGCAACCGCCTCGAACTCGACCTCGGATGGCACAACGGCGAACACTATGACGCTTTCGACCTCACTGGAATCTATCAGTGGACTGGTGAAATTGGATCTGGTTTTGGCTGGTATGCCGGTATCGGAGCCAACCTCGGTTATTTCGACTATGAAATTGGTGATAGCGATGTTGCTATTGCTATCGCTGGTCAAGGCGGTATCGAATACAAATTCAACGCTGTTCCTATTCAGCTTTCTCTCGACATCCGTCCGCGCTTCTACATCATTCCCGATATGGACGACCGTTTCCACTGGGGTGACATCGCTCTCGGTATCCGCTACTGCTTCTAATTCATTAGCAGACACGTTTAAAAAAGCCCGCA
>CAMOFI010000010.1 GCA_946613135.1 uncultured Bacteroidales bacterium | reverse complement strand
TTCATAGTTTAATCAAATGTCGGACTAAATTCGTACAATTCGCCGTTTATAAAATTATTAGAGGTGTCGTGTAGAGAGGATATAACGCGAAATAAAACTGGGAATCCCGTTTCGAACTGTCAAAATCTCAACGATACAGAAGCCACAGGCATAAAACTCATAGTGGAGTGGCTTGCATCGCGTGGAATCAAAGCAGGTATTGTTGAAGGTGTTACATTTAAAGTCAGGTCATCCGATATTTGAAAATCAAACAGGTGCCCAAAGACATAAGCATCCAACAGGTTCAATCCATAGACACCCACGGCAATAATAACCGAGAGTTGGAAGGTCTTGCTGTAATCCTCATATAGATTATAGATGTTGGACGTTGGCGTTGCCACCATGTCGGGATCGTCGGCATATTGAGTGGCATCGTTATGACTTTTCCTGTACAAGTATTCGTCCTTGTAGTACTTCATCTGTGTGAAGTTGTTATAGATAAAATACCCCACCCCTCCTATTGCAGCATATACAATAGGCACTTTCCAAGCCTGACGGTTATAGACCTGCCCAGCGCCGGGCAAAACGGCAGACAATACAAGGGCTTTTGTGGCGCTGTGCTCCACTACGGCATCCGATGAAGGCTGTTTTTTTTGAAACACTGTATCCTGAGCCTTAAGCCCTGTTCCACACAACACCAAAAAAAGAGCAAGGAAAGAGGCCCTTGCTCGCATATTATGCAATACCCTTTTATTGTTATAATATGTATTAAGGTATTTGATTGGCTGTGTCAATTTTCTTTGATCAGTTTGATGATACGTTCAAAATCGCGGTCGTTGTTGAAATGGATTGTCAGTGTTCCCTTGCCGCGTCTGCTGCGTTTGATGTCGACTTCAGACTGCAGATACTGCCTCAACGCCGAACGTGACGCAGCGTGTATTTCTGGCAAGTCGTCTTTTTTTCGTACACCGCTGGTCTGCGGTTTTGGCTTGCTCATCTCCTTAACCAATTGTTCTGTCTGGCGTACGGAGAGTTGCTTGTTGATTATTTCATGCAGCAATGCCAGGTGTGTTTCAGTGTCTTCAACATTCACGAGGCAGCGAGCATGGGCCATGCTGATCTGGTTGGTACTTAGAGCCAGCTGGGTCTCGGAAGGAAGGTTGAGCAAGCGCAGATAGTTTGTGATGGTTGAACGGTTTTTGCCAACTTTCTCACTGAGTTGTTCATGTGTCAGTTGGCATTCTTCGATGAGAGCGTTGTACGAGAAAGCTATCTCCATAGCGTTAAGATTCTCACGCTGAATGTTCTCCACCAGAGCCATCTCCATCATCTGGGTGTCTGTGGCTATGCGTATATAGGCTGGGATTTCCTTCAGCCCCGCAATCTTAGATGCTCGCAGACGCCGTTCGCCGGCAATCAGCTGGTATTGGCCGTCGGGCATTTGACGCACAGTGATGGGTGCTATTACTCCTTGCTGGCGAATGGATTGTGCCAGTTCGTCCAATGCTTCCTGGTCGAAATCCTTGCGAGGTTGAAATGGATTGGCTTCGATACTGTCGATGTCGATAGTGGTGATGGCTGTGGTCAAATTGGGTTTTCCCATAGCAGCATCGATGTCGACGTCTGGCAAAATGGATCCCAATCCACGACCGAGCCCGCTTGTTTTTTTCTTAGTAGTCATATTAGAAATCTACCTAAATTTTAACAACAGCCTTGCCTATGCTTTTTTTTGCATCCCATTGCGGCGCAGAATTTCATTGGCCAGGTTGAGATAATTGATAGCTCCCGGGCATGTGGCATCATGCATGATGATAGAACGTCCGTAGCTTGGAGCCTCGGCTAATTTGGTGTTGCGATAAATAAGGGTGTCGAAAACCATCTGTTTGAAATGGCTGCGTACATCCTCGACAACCTGACGTGCGAGGCGCAGACGCGAGTCGTACATCGTTATCAGCAGACCCTCGATGGATAGCGAAGGGTTGAGACGTGTCTGCACTATCCTTACTGTATTGAGCAGTTTGCCCAGCCCTTCCAGGGCGAAATATTCACTTTGGATAGGTATGATTACAGAATCGGATGCCGTCAGAGCATTGATGGTTATAAGTCCCAGCGATGGCGAGCAGTCAATAATTATGAAATCATATTCATCACGTATGGGTGCTAAAGCCTTGGCAATATAGAACTCACGCTGTTTTTCGTTGACAAGGTCTATCTCGGCTCCAACAAGGTCGATACGTGTAGGCAGAAGATGAAGGTTTGGTGTCTCTGTCTCCACTATGCAATCACTTGCCGGAACCTGACCGAGGAAGCACTCGTATGCACTCTGCTCGACGGTTTCAGGATTAACGCCAAGCCCCGAAGTTGCATTAGCCTGAGGGTCGGCATCAATCAGCAGCACCTTGTATTCGAGCACGGCAAGCGAAGCGGACAGGTTGGTGGCAGTTGTGGTTTTACCCACACCGCCTTTCTGATTGGCTATCGAAATTATTTTTCCCATTTTTATCTTCCGTCAACGCGGTGCCAGTGGCTTGGAACTTATTGTTTATGCTGCAACAATCCAGTCAAGCCGCTGGCACCGCAATGAATTTTTAAATATTGAAATCGATTCCGTCAATTACGTTCTCGTCGTCATGATGGTTGTCTGCATGACTGAAGTCGTCAGTTTCAGGTTCTTCTGGAATGATACCGGTTTCAATAAAATTGATGGCATTAGTTAATCCCCTCTGGAATTTTTCGAAATCTTCCTTATAGAGAAACATCTTGTTTTTTTCAAAATAGAAACTGCCTGTGTTGTTGTCAAAAATTTTCCGGCTTTCGGCGATGACGATGAATTTGTCGCCTCCTCTGGTCTCTTTTACGTCAAAAAAATACTTGCGTTTTCCAGCACTAATGGACTGTGAATACAACTCTTCTTTCTGTCTGTTACTATTAAAATCCATAACTAATAATTATTAAAATGAATTGGCAAAATTACTCTTTTTTTTTCAAATACTGTTTTTTCTGCTTAATTTTTTTTAAAAAACACAGAGTATGGCGTTAAATATGTTTGTGTGTCATGATGTCAAGAACAACATCGTCGGTCTGGTCCATTCCTTCCATGCCCAGCCTGCCAAGGTTCCTGATGGAATAGTCTATGTCCTTTTCCGATAGCCCATCGCATGCCTCTACTACCTTGTCGTGTAGCGCCAGTTCTGCACAGACAAAAGCACTGTACAGTCCGGTGGACATCTTTAGCGCACACGAAGGTTTGGCACCGTCGCACACCATTCCGGCAATGGTGTTGATCATGTTTTTAATGGCATAGCACATCTGGTCGTAATTGCCGCCATGCAGATAGGTTATGCCCGTGGCAACACCGATAGAAGCGTTGACAATGCCGCAAAGTGCCGAAAGACGACCGATTCCTCGTTTTACGTATATCGAGGTCAAATGGCTGAGTATAAGCGCACGGGTGATCTGTTCGTCGGACGACGACTTTGCCTTGCCATATTCATAGACAGGCAATGTGCAAGCAATGCCTTGATTGCCACTGCCGCTGTTCGAATATATTGGCAGAGTACAGCCGTCCATTCTTGCATCAGACGCGGCGACAGTGCGGGCAATGACGGTGTGGACAATGTCACCGGACGCATTCTCCATAAGGATGCGTCCGGTGTTGAGTCCATAACCTTTAAGGCCTTCCGCGGCAGCAGCACTGTTAAGCTTGACAGTGTCAAGAATGAATCTCAGTTCCTCGATAGGGGCTGTCGTTGCATATTCATATACGATACGTTGTGACAATGCCGGTGTTGCGGCAGTCTCGCAGTCCGACGGATGCATTGAACATTCGTTTTCGAGCAGGACTTCATTGTTGTGCGCAATATATATGAAATTTGTATGACGTTTCGATATGATTGCGGTGGCGGTGTCGTCACCCTTACTGCATATACACTCGATATACAGTTTGTCCTCACAACGTTCCTTGAGGCCAATCTGGACCTTGTCGGCATTGTTTGCCAACCAGTTCTTTGCCGCTTCCACTTCCGATGCCGTTACGGTAAGCACCTCCAGCAGGCGCGACGAGTCGCCTGCCGTCAGTGCTATAGCTACAGCTATGGGCAGGCCAACCATGCCTGTGCCTGGTATGCCAACACCAAGCGCATTTTTAAATACATTTTTGCTCAGCAACAGTTTTGTTGTGTCGGGCATACATCCGAGTGTTTCGCGTGCCTTGGCTACGGCAAGGGCCACAGCACCAGGCTCGGTGCAACCTGTGGCAACGACAACCTCACGCCTGATAAGGTCGCCTATTTGTTGGCGGACGGCTTGTTCCATGGAACGGTGTATTTGGTTTATTTTTCGAAAATCTTCTGCCAGTTTTTATATTCACGTTCACGCCACGGACCGTTGTGGTATACATAAGAGGCTATCATGGGTATCACTGTGGTACCTTCTGCATAGACCATCTGCTGAAGTTCTTCAGACACCTTGCCCCATGAGCCGGCCTCGAGAAGTGTTGACGACGAGCAAGCGCCATCGCGCACGTCGGCCACTGTGATTTGGATAGCATATTTGTGCATAGGCACTTCGTGACCCAGTATTTCAGCGCAGACCACAGTGTCTTGGGCAAAGTTTTTGGGAGTACCGCCGCCGACCATGAAAAGGCCTGTTTCGGGAGCAGCCATTTTGATTTTAGTCAGTTCGACAAAGTCGCATACCGAGTCGATGCTGAGATATGGTTTGCCTGCGTTGGCGCGTTCCCATTGGTGCTTGCCGATACCGAAACCGGCCGAGCTGTCTGAAAATGCCGGGCAGAAAATAGGCACGCCACATTCGTAGCAAGTCTGTATAAGGCTTTCTTTCTTCACGCTGCGTCCGTTGTGCAGCCATTTGCCGAGTTCGTATATGAATTCGCGCGAGCTATACGGACGGGCTTCGAGCATATTGGCAAGTTCGTATGTCGCATTGTCGCATGCCTGCAGCTCTTCTTCGTCGATGAATGTGTCATATATGCGGTCGATATACAATTCGCGGAGTTTTGTGTCAGGAATCACATTTTCCTTTGTTCCGATATAGTGTTTGAAACCGAGAGCCTCGAAAAGGTCCATGTCGATAATCGATGCACCTGTCGACACAACCACGTCAATCATCTTGTTCTTGACCATATCCACATACACCTGCATACATCCGGCTGCCGAGGTGGAGCCTGCAATGGTCAGAATGTTGGTGCACTCTTTTTCGGCACACATCTTCATAAGTATGTCGGCAGCACGAGCCGTGTCGCGCGAAGTGAACGACATGTGACGCATAGCGTCTATGAGTTCAGTGGAATCGTACTTTTTGATGTCGATGTGCTTGACTGTTTCTTTCAGTAGGTCTTTCTTTTCCATTTTGGATAGTTTTTATTTTATTATAATTTGAATTACAAATTTATAAGCAGAAATGACATAATTAATCAAATCGCAAAGATACACAAAAATAATATACTGCAAAAAATAAAGTTGTATCAGTGCGTTTCTATCCGCTGTCGTGATATCAGAACATGCCTTCGTTTTCCCTGTTGGCTTCAGGGTCCACATCCTGGTTCATTTTCGATTCAAAAATGACTGATTTGCCTTGTTGCCCCATGCTGTCGAACGATGTGTTGGGCGACAGGCCGGAAGACATGTTGAACTCGTTGAAATTATCGCGGTTCTCGAATTTGGCAAACTGCTTGACAAACTTGAGTCTCACCTCGCCTGTCTCGCCGCTACGGTGCTTGGCCAGTATAATGTCTGCCATACCTAGTGTAGAGCCATTGGTGTCTTCGTAGATTTGGTAGTATTCAGGACGATAGATGAACATGACGATGTCTGCATCCTGTTCGATTGCACCCGACTCGCGGAGGTCTGAAAGCTGAGGTTTTTTTGTACCTCCTCGTGTCTCCACCGCACGCGAAAGCTGTGAGAGCGCTATCACCGGCAGCTCAAGCTCTTTCGAGAGAGCCTTGAGTTGGCGCGAAATAAGGCTGATTTCCTGCTCTCGGTTACCATTTCTCGACTGTTCGCCGCCAGCCTGCATTAGTTGCAGATAGTCAATAAAGACCATTTCTATATTGTGCTGTTGCTTCAGGCGGCGACATTTGGCTCTAAGCTCAAATATCGACAGTTGGGGTGTGTCGTCAATATATATAGGGGCCTCTGTCAAAGTCTGCGAACGGGAGTATAGCTGGTTTTTGTCTTCGTCAGGCAGTTTTTCGCCTTTTTTCAGTTTGTCGCCCGAAATGCCCGACTCGCTGCTTATGAGTCGCATAACAAGCTCTACGGCTGTCATTTCGAGCGAGAAGAATGCAATAGGCTTTTTCATGTCGACAGCGATGTTGCGTGCCATGGTCAGTGCAAAAGCAGTCTTTCCCATGGCCGGACGGGCGGCGAGGATGATGAGAGTTCCAGGTTGGAATCCCGCGGTCATCCTGTCCAGCTCGACAAACCCCGTAGGGATGCCACTATACGAACTATCGTTGCTTTGGGCTATCTCTATCTGGTCGAATGCCTTCTTCAACACATCCTGCATGTTGTGGTATTCGGTATGGAAATTCTTCTCGTCGATTTCCATCAGTGTACGCTCGGTTTTGTCGAGAAGGTCGAGAGGGTCCGAAGTGTCGTCGTAGGCCTCAGTAAGTGTCTCGGTGCATACCCTAATCAACTCACGCAGAATGTATTTTTCTGCAATGATGCGCGAGTGGTATTCGACGTGGGCACCCGAGACAACACGGTTGGTAAGTTGAGAGAGATACATTGCACCGCCGACGCTCTCAAGCATTCCGTCTTTCAGGAGCTGTTGCGTAACGGTAAACAAGTCGACTGGCTTGGACTGCTCGAACAGTGTAAGTATTGCCTTGAATATATTCTGGTTTTCCGGGCGGTAGAAATATTCTACTCGCAGCATCTGTATTGTGTTGTTGAGTGCATTCTGGTCAATCATGAGTGCACCCAAAACAGCCTCTTCAAGTTCGACGGCTTGCGGAGGTGTTTTGCCGTTGAGCGCAAAAGCTTTCTCGTAAGTGATTCTTTCTTTTTTCTTTGCGATATTTTTCTGCTGTGTATCCATAATGCAAAATTACTCGTTTTTTTTGGAAAGAGTATTTTTCGAAACAATTTTTTTTCAACACTGACGTTACATACATTCAATGTATAATAATAAGAAAAAAAGAATTGTAAAAGCACATGAGATACAGAATTATAGTAGCGGCAATAGCGTTCGTCGTTCTATTCCATTCAAGTGATGTACAGGCCCAACGCAGACGCAACCGACAGGTGTTCAGGGCTTACCCTGCTTTTGGTGCCACGGCGTCACAGATAAGGGGCGACGAATTGAGAGGTTTCGACAAATGGGGAATTACCGCCGGAGTGGGTGCCATGCTATCTCTTACGAGCGACAATATGTGGAGCATGTCGGTAGAGGCTGATTATTCGCAACGTGGCGCATTCAACAACACCAACGACCCTTATAGCCTGATAGACTTCACTATGGAATATGTGGACATACCATTAACACTCCACTTTACCGATCCCTATGGCGGGATAACCATTGGAGGCGGCTTGGTATACAGCAGGCTTGTAAAACAGCCTCATGGACTTATGTTTTACAGTCCAAGCTACTTCGAACCTGATACAAGCGACTTGTCGTTCCTCAAAAACGACCTTGCTTTCGCTATCGACCTCCGCTTTGCCGTATGGAAAGGGCTGACGCTTAATTTTCGCTATCAGCATTCTATCTTTCCTGTCAAGAGAAACTGGTATTTCACCGAACATCTTTCGGCTGTGGAGGGCGATGTCAGCACATGGTCCAACAACTGCTACAACTCATCGGTGATGATGCGGTTGCTATATGTGTTTGGCGACGACGGACATAAAAAATACGCACACAAAAAAAGCAAATCAAAAAAATACAGAAGATGAGAACTGCTGTTTTCCCCGGATCGTTCGACCCAATGACAATCGGTCATAAGGCACTGCTCAAGAAAGCATTGCCTCTGTTCGACAGAATCATTGTCGCTGTTGGCATCAATCAGCAGAAAAAGCCATTTTTCGCGCTGGACGCTCGACTGGAACGTATACGCCACGCCTTGCTTGATATGCCACAAGTGGAAGTGGAAAGCTACGACTGCCTGACAACCGATTTCTGTCGCGCCAAACAAGCGGCTTTCATCTTGCGAGGAGTGAGGGACACTACAGATTTCGAATATGAACGCCGCATTGCCGATATCAATCGCATTATAGCTCCAGACATCGAGACGGTAATGCTTTTTGCCGACCCTCAATATGCTGCTATCAGTTCGACGATGATTCGCGAGCTGGCCTCTTTTGGCAAAGATGTTTCAATGTATATTGTTTGACATATTCCGCTTTGCTCTTCATCGATACACCAATAGAATTCCTGAAAGGAGTTGGGCCCGCAAAGGCCGATTTGCTACGTCGCGAGCTTGACATAAGCACGTATGGCGATTTGCTCGAATATTTTCCGTACCGCTATGTCGATTGCTCGAAAGTGAGCTCTATAGCTGAACTCGACATCAACGAGCCTTATGTAGTCCTAAAGGGAACAATCCATGATATGCACACCATCGGTGTAGGCAAATCCATGCGCCTCACAGCCCAGCTACGCGATGCCTCAGGCCAGTTGGAACTTGTATGGTTTCAAGGCATCAAGTGGATCAAAGACTCTCTGAAACCAGACGTTGTGTATACAGTGATGGGCAAACCGACGGTATTCAACGACAGAATAAACATCGCTCATCCCGACATCGAGAGGGCTGACAAAGACAACGAATCAAACCGCAAATATATCCCCATATATTCGTCGACCGAAAAGCTGAAAGCCAAAGGGCTGCACTCCAAAGGCATAGCCCGTCTTACAGAGCAGCTGCTCAGAATGGCGCAGGACAAGATTCCTGAAACGCTTCCTGTTTCAGTGCTGCAAAAATACAAGTTGCCCTCGCGTGGCAATGCCATCGAGGTGATACACTATCCTGTACGCCCGCACGATATAGCCCTCTCGATGCAACGCATGAAATTCGAAGAACTGTTTTTCCTCCAACTCGACTACCAGTATTCCAAACGTGAGCGTCACAAACGGTCAAAAGGTTATGTTTTCCCTGTTGTGGGCGAGAAATTCAACCGATTCTATAGCGAGAAATTGGATTTCGATCTCACCGGTGCCCAAAAACGTGTAGTCAAAGAGATACGTGCCGACATGAAGTCAGGGCATCAGATGAACCGGCTGCTGCAAGGCGATGTAGGAAGCGGCAAGACGCTTGTGGCGTTGCTTTCCATGCTTATAGCTGTCGACAATGGATGCCAAGCCTGCATGATGGCTCCAACGGAAATTCTTGCCACTCAGCATTATCTGAATATCAGCAAGATGCTTGAAGGTGTCGGCGTTTCGGTCGAACTGATTACAGGCTCTACAAAAACCGCAGCAAAGCGCATGATAAAGCGACAGCTGGCAAATGGTGAGATCGACATACTTATTGGCACACACGCATTAATTGAAAAGGATGTCGTTTTCAAAAATCTGGGTTTTGCAGTGATTGACGAACAGCACAGGTTTGGCGTCGAACAACGGTCCAAACTGTGGAGCAAAAGCATTCAGCCGCCCCATGTCCTTGTTATGACAGCGACACCCATTCCTCGCACTCTGGCCATGACCATATATGGCGACCTTGACTGCTCCATTATCGACGAACTGCCTCCCGGACGCAAGGCTGTAAAAACACTTCATTGTACCGACCAACAGCGTCTGAAAGTGTTCGGATTCATCAAAAGCGAAATAAAAAAAGGTCGGCAAATATATATAGTATACCCCCTCATTGAAGAATCCGAAAGTCTGGACCTCAAAGATCTGATGGACGGCTACGAAAGTATCGCACGCGAATTTCCTTTGCCCGAATACCAAATAAGCATAGTCCACGGCAGGATGGATGCCGAAGCAAAAGACTATGAGATGGGCCGTTTCAAACGTGGCGAGACCCAAATCATGGTCAGCACTACAGTTATAGAGGTCGGTGTCGATGTGCCGAACGCCACGGTGATGGTCATCGAGAATGCCGAACGGTTTGGCCTCTCGCAACTCCATCAGTTGCGTGGACGTGTGGGTCGCGGAGCCGACCAGTCATACTGTATACTCATGACTAAGGACAACCTGCAAGGCACTGCGCGTGAACGCATAAGGACAATGGTGGAAACCACAGACGGGTTCAGAATCGCCGAAACCGACCTGCGGCTTCGCGGACCTGGCGACCTGCAGGGACTGCGACAAAGCGGTATCCTGGCATTGAAGCTGGCCGACATTGTCGACGACGAACCTATAGTGAGGGCCGCTCGCGAAACTGTCGAGGAAATTCTCGACAAAGACCCTGAACTCACAGACATCAGCAACGCATGCCTGAAACACCACCTTCAAGAAAACAAAAGCAGAATATCTTGGGGCAAAATTAGTTGATTCTTAATTATAATTCAAATGTCAACATATCATACTTTGAAACGGAAACTTATCATCTTGACAGCATCATTGCTGATTGTCCACTCGGCCGTATGCCAGACCAACGACAACCTGGCCAGCGGCATGAATGCCGAAAAACTTGGACTACAAGAACGTGCATTGGAATATTACAGACTCGCTTCCGAATCTGAACCCGACAATGCCATGCCTTTACTCTTGATCGGCAAGTTGCAGCATCGTCGCAACCATCTCGACGATGCTGCAACCGCTCTAAACCAAGCCATATCTCTCAGCGACACACTCGCCGATGCATACGAATACCTTGTCAGATGCTACATCGAAAACGATGACTATGAAGGCTCCAAAAGTGGACACTTTTCTGGTATCGATGCCCTTGAACACCTTTGCGAGCGTGCCATCGAGCTGGATCCGCAGTCGGCGTCAAACTACTGCAGCATGGCACTGATATACAACTACAAAAAAAACTATACCAATGCATTGAATTGGGCTAAACGGGCATTGGAAATCGACCCGAAATTGCCACAGGTCACAAATACACTTGGTGTGATATACTACAATAGAGGCAACGACAATGATGCCTTGGCCCAATTCCGCAAAACACTGGCCAACGACCCGGACAATGTCGACGCCTATTACAATCTTGGTGTCATGTACAGCCAGCGAAACAATTACGAGACTGCTATTTCGCATCTGCGAAAAGGTCTGCAACGCGACAACAAATCCATCAAACTATACTACAGACTTGGCATTGCATACATGCAGCGTGGCGACGACAAGCGTGCCATACAATGCTACGAAACAATACTTTCGCTCGACAGCACTTACCTGCCAGCATACAACAGGCTCGGTTCTGTATATGCACACAAAGGCAATTATGACGAAGCTGTGGCATATCACCAAAAAGCCACTCGCATCAACCCAAAGGATGTAGACTCATACAAGTGTCTCGGAAAAGTGTATACCGACAAGGGAGATTATGTGAAAGCTTTGCGCAACTACCAAAAAGCTGTGGCTATCAACGACCGCGACCACGAAACATACTGCCTGATAGCAAAGCTTTATGCCAAGCAAGGCAACTCGGCTCGTGAGACATCAAGCTACAAAAAAGCTGCCAAATTAGGCAACAAAGAAGCCCAAGCCTGGATGGTTTCAAAAGGGATGGCATGGTAAATGAAATGGGTCATTCACTATTCAGTCTGTCTATATAGCATACGAATCTGAAAAAACACAACTCCGTTTAATTATTAAGTATATACGTATTAAAAATAATGTATATCTTTGCAAAATCCAGAACAGATAGAATAAATGCCTCTTAATATTGATAATGAGCTAATTGAACGCTTTGCAAAAAATCTTGGCAAAGCCAAAAACATTGTGATTATATCGCACATGAATCCCGATGGCGATGCAGTCGGTTCTGCTCTTGGACTATACAACTGGTTGCAGACATCGTTTTATGCAGGCGTTTCTGTTCCTACAATATCTGTACTGCTCCCCCACCCCGCTCCTCTCGATTCGACATACCTGCCGGCAGCGAATGTGATTGTCAATGCCGTAGATTCAATGTCAGAATGCGAGAAACGTATTCATGGTGCCGACTTGATTATAGGAGTTGATTTCAACAACAGCGCTCGCATATCACCTCTCGACAATGCACTGAAGGCAGCTGGAGCGCAAAAGATGCTTGTGGACCACCACCACAATCCTGACACTGAAATGTTTCATGTCACTATCTCGGTTCCAGACCTGTCGTCCACTTGCGAACTACTGTATTGGATTTTTGTTCAGACAATTGGCGACAGTTCGATAAATATCGACACAGCGCGATGCCTGTTTCATGGCATAAATACCGATACTGGATGTTTTGCTTACGCCAACGAGGACTCATCCCTTTACGAGGCAACAGCAGCCCTTATGAAACACCCCATCAACGCTGCCGAAGTCCACAACCGCACATTCAACAACTACAGCATACGGAAAATGGAGATTCTTGCGTTCCTCCTTTCCAATCGTCTTAAAATTTTTCCGGAGGTTGGTTTTGCATATATCTACATTGATGCGGCCGACCTTGCCAGGTTTGACGGAACTGCCGAAGATCTTGAAGGTCTTGTGAACTACACTCTGATGATGCAGCCCATCAACGTAGGAGCCATGGTAAAAGAGACCGACGGGAAAGTCCGGCTGTCGTTCAGGTCGAAATATACATTCGATGTCAATGTATTTGCAAAAAAATACTTTGGCGGCGGTGGCCATACTCAAGCCAGTGGAGCCACATCGCCCTTCGATTTCAATACGACGTTGAATGTCCTTGAAAAAAATATGCTTGCAGAACTGTCTAACAACACAGCACAGCAATGAGATCAGCATTTCTTATATTAACACTATCATTGTTGACGGCTTGCCATAACGACCCGCCTATCGTTGGTCCGGCCCAGACAGCCAAAACCGACATCAAGGAACACATGATCAATGCTAACAGGACCATTGCACAGTCTGAGGAGACCGCAATAGACGAATATATATCTCGGCGAGGATGGCCCATGCAAAAACTGCCCGAGGGCGTACGAATATGGGAATACCAATCAGGAACGGGACCTCATGTGGAATTTGAAGACAGCGTGTGTGTAAAATACAGCGTCGAAGCAATCAACGGCAAGACAATATATAGTGAAATAGAAGAAAACTACATGGCCGGACGGCGACGCGATATGATAGGACTTGACCAGGCGGTATTGACTCTCCGCTATGGCAGCCATGCCAAACTGATTCTCCCGTCAAACCTGGCATACGGAATCGGAGGCGACGGCAACCGCATACCTCAAAGCGCCATATTGGTCGTTGACGTATTTGTTCAGAAACCAAACAATAAATAGTCATAAATCATTTTCAACCAATCACTGAAATATCAAAAAAAACATAAAAACATTAAACCAAAATGAAAAAATTTTTAAAATTATTCGCTGCATTGGCTGTATGCACGTCAGTCATGACAAGCTGCGGCGACGGATTCAAGACCACCAAAAACGGCTTGAGGTATAAATTCTTGGAAACAAACAAAGGTGCCCAAAAAGTTGAGCAGAACGATGTTCTGGTTGGCACATGTGTAGTGCGACTGAACGACTCAATACTGGGTCGTGTCGACACACCTGACCGTATACTTATGGCCAGCGACCCGCTCTTTCCTGGCGACCTTCCCGAGGGACTGATGATGATGCACATAGGCGATAAGGCCATTTTCGAAATCGAGGCCGACTCGCTCACCAAGTATGGTTTCCAGTTCCCCGACTTCTATCAGTCCGGACAAGGCATGAAACTTGTATATGAGATCAACCTTACCGACATTATTTCACAGGAAGAGATAGCTCAGGAACGCAAAAACTACATGGACAACATGGAACAGATGCGCGAAGCAGAAAAAGAGATTCTGGCTAAATATGTTGCAGACAAAGGCTATAAAGCGACTGCCGACGACGAAGGACTCTATGTCGTAGTCAACAAAAAAGGCAATGGACCCAAAGTCGAAATCGGACGTAATGTGGCCATCAACTACACTGGTCGCTTGCTCGACGGCAAAGTGTTCGACACCAGCCTTGAAAGTGTTGCCAAAGAAAACAACATTTACGACAGCAACCGTCCCTATGAGCCACTGAGCTACCGTGTAGGCGAGATGTCGCTTATTCGCGGATGGGAAAAAGGTGTCATCAACCAGCCTGCAGGCAGCAAACTCACTCTTGTCATTCCCTCTGCCCTTGCCTATGGCCCAAAAGATTTGGGAATTATACCTGCCAACAGCCCGCTTGTCTTCGACATTGAAATTGTTTCTGTTAAATAAAATTACAAGAACATTATTCAAAAAAAATCTGTATAAAGATGTTAAATATAGTATTGTTCGGAGCTCCTGGTGCCGGTAAAGGCACACAGAGCGACCTGCTTGTAGAGAAATACAAGCTCAACCATATATCCACTGGCGACCTTCTCCGCAAAGAGATTGCCGACCAGACGGAATTGGGCAAACGCATCAAGAGTATTATGGACTCCGGAAACCTCGTGAGCGACGACATCGTTGTCGAAATGATAGACAACGCCATCGCCAAGGACACCCAAGGAATTCTTTTCGACGGATTTCCGCGCAACGTGGCTCAGGCCGAGACTCTCGACAAACTGCTGACCAAACACGGTCGCAAGCTGACATGTATGGTTAGTCTGGATGTTCCGCGTGAGGAGCTCATACGTCGTATGTTGGAACGTGCTAAAACGTCAGGACGCAGCGACGACAACGAAGAGACTATCAAGAACCGGCTGAAAGAATACGAAGCCAAGACTCTCCCAGTTGCCGCATACTACGAAAACAAAGGCATGCTTGTTAAAGTCAATGGCTTTGGAGATATTCACGACATCTCGAATGCAATTGTTTCAGAGATTGAAAAACGCAAATAGCCTATTTGCAATCATTCCGGTGGCACGAATTTGACCGTTTGTGCCACTGCTAATACGAAATGTAACTCCATTATGACATCGAATTTTGTCGATTACGTTAAAATACTTGTTCGTTCAGGCAAAGGAGGAGCAGGTTCAGCCCACTTGTTGCGTGTCAAATACAATGCCAAGGCCGGCCCCGACGGCGGCGACGGAGGTCGCGGTGGACACGTGATCTTGCGTGGCAACTCCAACCGATGGACACTCCTGCATCTTAAATATACAAAACATGTCTTTGCCGAAAACGGCCAAAACGGAGGACAGAACCTCTGCACCGGTCATGAAGGTGCCGACCAGATTCTCGACGTTCCTCTTGGATGTGTATGTCGTGATGCAGAAACCGGTGAACAGCTATGCGAAATAACCGAGGACGGGCAGACTGCCATCATTGCCCGCGGCGGTCGCGGAGGACTCGGCAACGACCATTTCAAATCCCCGACAAACCAGACTCCACGCTATGCACAACCTGGCGAGCCTTGCGAAGAACGTTGGGTTATTATAGAACTCAAAGTCCTGGCGGATGTTGGACTGGTCGGTTTCCCGAACGCAGGCAAATCAACATTCCTGTCTGTCGTGTCGGCCGCAAAACCCGAAATTGCCGACTATCCATTCACAACGCTAACACCGAATCTGGGCATCGTGAAGTATCATGACGACCAGTCTTTCTGCATTGCCGATATACCAGGAATCATCGAAGGGGCATCGCAAGGGAAAGGCTTGGGTCTCAGGTTTCTCAGACATATAGAACGCAATTCCATACTGCTCTTTATGGTTTCGTGCGAAAGCATGGACATCAAAAAAGAATACAAAATCCTGCTTAAAGAACTGGAGAAATACAATCCTGAACTGCTTGACAAGCAGCGTATTCTTGCCGTAACCAAATGTGACATGTTGGACGACGACATGATCCGGCAAATGAAACGCACTCTTCCCAAAACCTTGCCGACAATTATGATAAGTGCTGTTTCCGGATATAATATTCAACAACTCAACGACCTGATATTCCAAAAGCTACATGAATAGAATTGAAGCATTGGATGAGCTGCTTTTCCGCTGGATCAACAATCACCACTGCACTTTTTTGGACTGGAGTATGTGGACAATCAGCCAGTCGTGGAGTTGGCTGATTGTCATCTTGTTGTTTTTTATCTTTGTCACATTACGTAACGACCGGAAAAACTGGCTATGGATAATTCTTGGAATAGCATTGTGTTTTTTGCTTGCCGACCAGATAAGCAATAACGCTATAAAAGACGGTATACAGCGTCTGCGGCCGTGCTATCAGCTTGACGGAGTAAGGATGTTCCATACCGGCAAAGGTGGTCTGTACGGGTTTGTCTCGTCGCATTCCGCCAATGCTTTTGCTGTGGCGATGTTTCTATCCTTGTCTTACGGTAAGAAAAACAAATCAATCAGTTGGATAATGTTCCTATGGGCCGTATTGGTGGCTTACAGCCGGCCATACCTCGGCAAGCACTATCCAGGCGATGTTGTCTGCGGTGCTCTGCTCGGATTAGGCATCGGAGCAGCTGTTTATTTCGTGATCTCAAGAATCAGATTGAAAACTTCTGCCAAATCCGCCGAGTGAAGCACTCTGCGCTTATAGTCTTCACTTCCTGGCATCCCTTTCATAAACAGACACCAGTATTCCTTCATCTTTCGTATCTTGGCTTCCTGACTTACGTCAAGCGACATTATGTCTTCCATTAGCGAGACAATGAAGTGCGACGATGTGCCGGTATCGGTTCCACAGCATGAATCACTTGGAAAATCGTCAGGAAAACGCTTTCGTATCTCAATCGGCAGCAGTGGATTGTATAATACTCCACGACCTATCATGATGTCATGGACCATGGGAAACCGAGACCTTATTTTCCCATAGTCATAAGAAGAACAAATGTCGCCATTATAGACGACCCTATGTCTGATTGCAGGCAGAATTTGAGCAAAGCGCTCCATGTCTGGTCTTCCGGAATACATCTGTTTACCGATACGCGGATGAATGGTAACGTTAGCCAAAGGATAACTGTTTAGTATCGGAACAATAGCGTCAATTTCATGAGGAGACCGATAGCCGAGTCTTACCTTGACCGACAGCTTGGTCTTGATTCGAGGCATCACATAATCTAAGATCGACTGAACCTCATCGGGATATGGTAGTATTCCCGACCCTCTGTGTTTACCAGCCACTCGTCTCATCGGACACCCCATATTCCAGTTGACCTCTGCATAGCCGAGGTCGAAAAGCCTGTTGGCAAGGTCAACAAACTCCTCTTTCTCTCTACCCAGCAGTTGAGGGACAACGGGTATGCTGCCTTCGTTGAGCCATGGCAGCACATCGTCGATTTTTTTTTCGGCATCTTTCAGGTTGCCGTGAGTCAACGAAAGGAAAGGACTCACAGCATAATCGAAAGCATTCGGGAAAGCTCTGTTATAAGCCTTGCGGAACAATAGTTCCGTAAGTCCTTGCATGGGTGCCAGAATCAGCATGGGCGACGGGATTTAAAGGCCAATAGCCTATTTTTATCGTGACGACTCACGACGTTCGTGTATTTCCTTGCGTTCGTCGAGGTAGTAGCCAATCTTGCCGACAAGATGTTTGCCCGAACGTTCAACAGGGTGGTAAAGCAGTGACGACTCCTTGACATCGCGAGTTAGGACTTTCTCATTCAGATCGATAATAGCCACATAATAGAGCAGCACACCAATAATGCAAACACCTTTGAGCATTCCAAGCAGAGCACCTGCCAGATTGTTTATGAAGCCCACATGCATGAGCTTGACAAATTTCTCTACAATCCTGGCCAAAAGCAAAGCCAGGATGATGACAATGACAAAAAGAATGAAAAAGGCTATAAGATATGCGTTTTTACCTTCAAGACCAATCAATTGCATCAAAAAATCCGCAAAACGCACAGCAACTACACTGCCCACGATAATTCCGGCAAACGAAGCGAGCTCGAAAATCAAACCACGTCTGTAGCCTTTGAAAATAAGATAACCAAGGGGTATAGCAATCAGAAGATCTAAAAAGTTCATCGAATTATTGTTTTTCTATTGTTTTCTATTGTTGCTTGGAGTTTTTTCAAATGCAAAGGTACATTAAATTTTGTTATAAATTAAAAAAAATGTATTTTTGTATGTCTGTGACAATAAGAGGCTTTTTGTTAACAATTACATTGTCTGTATTTTATATATGTTTATGTATATTTATACAATTCAAAAAAGAACAAAAATGCCTGTCAATAGTGCATTGTGACACATTATGACCTGCAATGACACACAAAAAAAAGATCCGCGGTTGCATACCGGTGGTGAGGTTTGCTTCTTGATGTGAGCGACCGTGCCGTAGGCGTACACAAATATCGCAGAAAGGCATGCTCAAACAAGGCCACAAATGACAAATATATCAACATAATTTGTTGTGCAAAAGTTTTTTACATATACTTTGGTAGACAACATCGACGACATTCGGATTGGACAGAAAGACAATCTTCCGATTGTTGTCAACTGCCTCAACCCTCACTCGTTCGTTACAGCATTGGACGACAACGATTTTGCTCAAGCCCTACACCATAGCGACTACCTTCTTCCCGACGGAGAAGGGATATGCATGAGTCTGAAGAAATGGGGTAACAAAGAGATAAAAAAGATTGCAGGCGACGATATACACAAGCATCTCTTGAAGCAAGTCGATTCAGTCGATGGCAAGGTGTATTATATGGGAAGCAGCGAAATAGTGCTCGAATTGATACGGAAACGTCTGTCCAACGAATACCCTCATGTGTCGTTCCGGTGTTTCTCCCCCTCATACGACATTACAATCAGCGAAGAAGAGAGCAAGCATATTGTTGACGACATCAACGCTTTTGCTCCCGACGTGCTCTTTGTCGGCATGACGGCCCCTAAACAAGAGAAATGGACTGAAAAACATCGCGACAAATTAATGGCTGTCGGCATTATTGCCAACATCGGAGCCGTGTTCGACTTCTATGCCGGCACCGTAAAGAGAGCACCCGATTGGGCTGTGAAACTCAAAATCGAATGGCTTGTCAGGCTACTCAAAGAGCCTAAACGTATGTGGAAACGCAATTTTGTCTCCACACCACGCTTCCTCAAATGGGTATCACAACATCACTCTGAAATATAAAAACCAAAACTATAGTTTTCAACCTCATAATCAATTTAATTCATGTATAAAAAATTTTTATTGCTTGTATCGGTTGCCCTACTGGCTTCGTCGTGCGGAACTGTCGAAGAATATGTGCTTCTTAACGACATCGACGTCTCCGAACAGATGAGGATGCAACCAGCACATGAGCTGCATGTGAAACGCGGCGACGACCTGCGTATTGTAGTAACACACAAGTTGCCTCAGCTGGCCGAGATGTTCAACAACAAAATCAACACGCTCGAAGAAGGCGAATCGCTGACTGTTTTCACCGTCAATAGCGACGGCTACATCAATTATCCATTGATTGACACTGTCTTTGTTGAAGGGCTGACCTGCAGCGAAGTTGAACAACTGATATCAAAACGCATAGACGATGCCGGACTTGCACGAGGTGTAACGGTTAATGTCAAAATCACGAACTTCAAGGTCACCGTAATCGGCGAAAGCGCTACTGGAATATATGAGTTTGAAGACGGACGTGCCACCATTTTCGACCTCATTGCCAAGGCCAACATAGCGCAAGGAAACAATTCGGGCTATAATGGTATTGGAATCCGCAGAGACAAAATACTTATCATGCGCGAAGTGAACGGCATCATGAAATCCGAGTTCATCAGTCTGCTCACCAAGGATATCCTTTACTCTCCGTATTACTACCTCCAACAGAACGATGTGATTTATGTATGGCCTTCAACAACGACCATTCGTGGCAGTAACCGTATTGTCGATTTCTGGCTGAGCAGGTTGTCGATTGTCACGTCGGCAGTCAGCGTTGTGACTCTTGTCATCACACTGTTCGCTAAAAAAACACAGCAATAACGTCTCTGACAAAAGCTTAATGGATTGATCCTTCGACAAAATGAAGAGAAGGATTAAAGTAAATAGAAAAAAATTAATATGATAGACGAAGCAAAAAGCAATAACGCCGCTGCAGTAAGGAAAAACACCAACCGCTTTATCATACACAACATCATCGAGTTGTTCATGTCTGCTTGGTATTGGATTGTGCTATCGCTGATCGTGTGTATGACCATTGCGTGGTTCCTCTTGAAGACAAGTCCCGACATATACTATGTGGCGGCGACTATGCAGATCAACTCGCCAACCACGCAGATAAACCAGGACGTCATGAAGGCATTCCGCACGCCGAGCTCTGCCGAGAAAGAGATTCATTTCTTCCGTTCGCACCAGGTGGTACAGGATGTCGTCGAAAAATTGAATCTGACGGTGTCTTACATCAAGCCGCACCTGTTTCTCGACGAAGACCTGTACGACCAGTCGCCAATAGAAGTCAGTTTTGCCGACAACACCTACCCTGCCTGCAATTTCGAAATCGATTGCAGAAACAAAGATTTCACATTGACCACCATCGAGAGCGAGAAAGGCAAAAGCGAGATGTCGTGGCATGCAGAATACGGAGATACACTCATCACTCCCAAAGGTGTAATAATAGTCAACAAACGAGCAGGATATGCCAACATCGAGCACGAAAAACTCGAAATCCACTACCGTCCATTGGCTGAAGCCACAGCTTCATATCTTGCAAAAATGAACGCCACGATAGTCGACGAAATTGCCGGCAATATCAGCCTGTCGATGAACGAAGTGAACCTCAAGAGGGGCATTGACATTATCAACCTGTGGATAGAGGCTTACAATCGTCGCACTGTCGAATACAAAAACCGTGTGGCTGAAAACACAGCCCGTTTCATCGAAGAGCGTCTGAAGGTTATCAGCGTGGAGCTGTCTGACGTTGAGGGCGACCTCGAAAACTATATGCGGTCTCACAACATCAGCGACGTGAATACCGAAATGGGTAGCAATATCAATAGCCGCAACCAATACTCGGCCGCTTTGGTCGACGACGAAGTGTCGGCCCGCATAGCCCGCGACTTGCAGAACAAAGTCCGCGAGTCGGCGCCCTACACCACTCTTCCGAACCTTACTATAGGAGACAACAGTGTCAATGTGCTTATTGAAGAATACAATAGACGAGTGCGCAGACATGCCGACCTGATAGCCAACTCGAGTCCCCACAGCCCCATGGTGCGCGAAGAGGAAGAGCAGATGGAGACGCTGCGCAGCACCATCATCCGCACCATCGAGAACCGCATCCAATCGATACAGATACGCATACGCGAGTATCGCAACCAGGAGATGAGGACAAACACTGCCATCAATATGGTGCCCACTCAGCGTAGGGAAATGCAGGCTTTCACTCGACAGCAGTCTATCAAGGAGCAGCTATATCTTTTCTTGCTCAACAAGCGCGAAGAGAATGCTTTGAAGATGAATATCACCGATGCCGACACCAGAGTCATCGACTATGCTGCCGGCAGCAAGATTTCGCCGGTTCCGTCGCGCACCTATTCGATGGCAATAATCATTGCCCTGCTTCTGCCCATCGGAATCATCATGCTTATCAAATGGCTCGATGTGCGTATCCGCAGCAAGAAGGACGTCGAGGCATACTGCTCTATCCCCGTGGCAGGAATCATCCCAATGGTGGAGGGCGACGCGAGCCGCATCATTACCAAGAGTGGCAAAGACCGGTTTAATGAGACATTCCGAATCCTGCGCAACAACATCCAGTTCATGAACGGCGATATTGAAGGGGGCAAAGTGATGATGCTGACCTCAACGATGTCGGGCGATGGCAAGAGCCTTGTGGCCTACAACATAGCTCTCTCCTTTGCCTATGCCGGCGAGAAGGTGCTGCTTATCAATAGCGACATTCGCAAACGCGAGTCGTGGCATGGGACAAAGGAGAAATACAAGAAAGGCTTGACAACCTATCTCTCTAAGCAGGACGAAAGCTTCGAAGAGCTTATCGACAGCGACAGCATCTATCCTGACCTCAAGGTGATACACAATGGTCCAATACCTCCAAACCCTGCCGAACTGCTTATGAGCCATCGCTTTGACGATTTGGTCGCATGGGCACGCAAGCAGTACGATATCGTGATCATCGACAGTGTCCCTATCGATATCGTAGCCGACGCCACCATTGTCAACAGGCTTGTCGACGCAACATTCTTCGTCATCAAAGAGAAGACCTCCGACCGCCGCATTCTTATGGAACTGGAGGAATTCTACCAGAGCGGCAAACTGAAAAACATGAGCATCATCCTCAACAACTACAAAATCCGCAAACACAGCTATGGATATGGCGGCTACGGATATGGCTACGGATATGGTTACGGTTATGGTTATGGCTACGGCTATGGATATGGCTACGGCTATGGCGACGACACATCCGACAGTTAAAAAAGAACTTCCATAAAACTCAATTTTTATAAAATACTTTATAGGTTACACAATGAAAAGAATAATAACTATAGCTACTTTATTTGTCTTAGAAGGGATGCTGGTAAATCTGTATGCCCAACACGACAGAAATCGCGAAGACAACAGATATGTGGCGTATGGACGCGCAATGCATGCCGACGACACTGCCGCTGTCAACGGTGTACACGGCGTGGGTTGGATCCGTTCACATTTCTTCGACGACTGGTTCTTTCAGGTGCAGGGAGGCGGACAGTTGTATTATGGCACCGAAGACCGTCTCGGTGCTTTCGGAGACCGCCTGACGGGCAATGCTGAGTTTCAGTTCGGACGACGCATATTCCCCATGTGGGGTTTCCGGGCAGGTGTCGGTATCGGCTATGCACATGGTTTCTTGTCGAAGGACACATACAACACCCATCTCGTAACGAGTGGCACAGGCCAATGCGAAACCGGACTCGATGGCTATTATTGGAACTATAACGATGACTTGTATATCCAGAAGTGGAAATACTTCTATTTCGGTGCCGACCTATTCCTTGACCTCGCCATATTCAGAGGCTCGAAAAACTACAACCCCGAGAAGGATTGGAACCACATCGTATATGGAGGTGTGCACACAAAGTATTCCATGTCTGAAGTCGACACCAACAACCATCGTTCTGAAGCCCATCTCGGCTACATCTGCAAGTACAACTTCAATCGCAATTGGAGTGTCTATGCCGACCTGCGTGCCTCCTTCATGGAGCGTCTCTTCGACCGCGAATGGGTGTCGGGAATCGAGTCTCCCGGTCCCGGTGTCGACCCTATCTTCAATGCTCATGTAGGTCTTGTCTACAAGTTCCATATCCGTCAGGACCGCGACGCTTTCAAACGTACAAAACAAACCGACCTTGCAAGCAGTGCCAACACAATCACGCACTTCCTGTATGTTAAGATGCTGGACACCAACTTTGTCACCATTGCCGACACCACACTTGTCGGCTACGAATACGTCAACGTGCCAACTCCCGAAAGTATGGACACCATCAACAAGCTTCTTGACGACATCAACCGCCTTGACAATTTGCTCAACAACGCCAATGGCCGTGGTGGCGATCTCGACACCAACGCCCTCGGCATCATGTTGCCATATGAGCAGGTGTTCTTCGAGCTCGACAAATGGGATATTCTTCCAAGTGAAATAATGAAGATCGAGAAGATGGCACAGATAATGCACACCTATCCCGACATGAAGTTTATCCTCATCGGCTCGGCCGACTCTAAGACGGGTACCGTCAAACGCAACGAGTTCCTCAGCCACCATCGTGCCGATGTGGTATACGACTACCTCATCAAGCATTATGGCGTAAATCCCGACCAGCTGCAACGCGAATACCCTGGAGGCATTCTCGACTATACACCGTTCCAGCTCAACCGTTCGACGGTCATCATTATGGATCACCCCTATGTCCGCAAGGTATTCAACGAAATGCGTCAACAGGGACAAGCAGGTGGACGCGACGTAAAAATAGACTAATAAACTATAACTGTACATAAAGATGAAGAAATTATTCATAAGCATACTTTTCCTTGCCGCTGCCGGCATACTGTCAGCCCAGGAATATCACAATACCATTATCGACACCACCTCGGCGCGTGGCGAACACGGTGTGGGTTGGATCCGCTCTCACATTGCCGACAACTGGACCATCTATGCCCATGGTGGCGGCAACATCTATTTCGGTTATGAAGACGGCAAGGGTGCCCTGCTCGACCGGATCGGCGGCAAGGCTGAGGTTCATGTCGGACGATGGATATTCCCCGTCGTTGGCGTCAGTGCAGGAATCGGCTTTGGCCACTCGCACGGATATATCTCTACCGATAGCTATCTCCAGCACCGCTCCGACCTCACCAAGGACTATGGCGACTGCGAAGGCATGAGCTATTCCACGTTCAACCTGGGTGGCAACAACATCAATGGAGCTTTAGGCGGTTACTATTGGACTGTTGACGGCAATGGCGACATTCTTCATCAGGACTGGCGCTACATATATATCGGTGCCGACCTGCTTGTCAACCTCTCATTCATGAAACCCTACGACGTTGTAAATCTTGAAAAGAAATGGAACCACATCGTTTATGTCGGATATAACATACGCGTTGGTCTCTCCGAGGCTCATCCACAGAAGTTTTCAAACTTCATCGGCTATTCGGCCGACTATCATGGCTTCAAAAACACAAACTTTGCCAACGAAGGTCATGTGGGATATATGGCAAAATACGCTCTCACCAACCATCTGAACCTTCATGGCGACTTGCGCCTTTCTATAATGGAGGGCGATTTCGACCGCGAGCGCATACCTAATGTAGAGAAGTTCGCTCCCGACCTGGAGCTGTCGGTCATGGCAGGCTTGACTTACGACTTCAATCTGCGAAGCGACAAAAAACGTCTCGCCTATTTCATACAAGAAGGATTGATCAGTCCAAACAGCACAGAAGTGCCTAAATTTATTGCCTACGTACAGATTGAGGATGTCGACATAATACAAAAAATCGACTCTCTTCTTATCGTACAGCACGACACAATCGACGATATCAACACCATCACCTACAAGCAAGAATTGGCTGCAACTCGTCAGAAGCTGATAGATCAGTATAACATTATTCCTACCACTACACCGCTCGAGACAATTCTCAACAAACGTATGCTTCCATACGAGATGGTGTTCTTCGAACTCGACAAGTGGGGCATACTGCCTACCGAGGAGATGAAGATTGCAAAGATGGCCCGCATCATGAAGGCATTCCCCGAATACACCTTCACGCTCTACGGCTCGGCCGACTCGAAGACTGGTACCGTCAAGCGTAACGAATTCCTCAGCCATCAACGTGCCGATACGGTATTCAACAAACTTGTCAACCAGTATGGTATCAATCCGTCGCAGCTACGCCGCGAATACCTTGGCGGTATTCTCGACTACGACCCGTTCCAGCTCAACCGTGCCACGGTCATCATCATGGACCATCCGGCAGTCCGTAGAGCCTTCGACGAGATGAGGTCGCAGCGCAAAGCAGGTGGCGGAGTGACAGAGTATTGATTCCACCGAGCTGAAAACCGAAATTTTATCAACAGCTACCTGATTTTTGAAAATACTCGTTGTACATAACGACTACGGGAAATACAGTGGAGAAGAGGCTGTGGTGGACCGTATGATTGGCGATATGCGTCAGAGTGGACATGTCGTCGAGACACTCCGGACCACATCCGAAGGAGTTCGCGACACGCTTTGGGGCAAAACAAAAGGTTTTTTTGCCGGCATATACAGTATACGTGGGCGGCGTTTGATGCGCAAAGCGCTTGTTCGCCACAAACCCGACATTGTCCATATCCACAACCTCTACCCTTTCCTGTCGCCGGCCATATTGCCTATATGCAAGGAGTTTGGAGTCACGGTGATCATGACCGTCCACAACTACCGTCTGATATGTCCTACAGGGCTGTTTCTGCGCGACGGGAAACCTTGCGAGCAATGTCTACGATGCGGAAACGAATGGAGTTGTATCCGATACAACTGCGAACAGAGCCTCTTCCGTTCAGTCGGCTATGCCATGCGCAATATGGTGGCGCGTCGGCGTCGGTTCTATACCGGCAATGTGGACTATTTTTGCTGCCTCACCGAATTTCAGAAAGCAAAATTGATAGCCGCCGGATTCAGCGACAAGAAAATAAAAGTAATACCTAATTATATAGGGGAAATCGAACAGGTTGAAATACCAGTCACGGATAAAGGCTCATATATAGGTTATGTCGGTCGACTGAGCCACGAAAAAGGATTCGACATGCTTCTTGAGGTTGCACGTCGCCATCCTGAAATGGTCTTCAAATTTGCCGGTACACTCCGCAACGATATGCCACCAGTAGACATTCCGGCAAACGTAACTCTGTGTGGTCAACTCGATGCCCGACAGTTGTCTGTTTTCTACAGCAACGCCCGTTTTATCGTAATACCAAGCCGTTGCTACGAAGGGTTTCCAATGGCGTTGCTCGAAGCCTCGTCGCATCGTCGCTGCTGCATAGCGCCAAACCATGGTGCCTTTCCCGACCTTATGACCGATGCCGAAAGCGGTGCGGCGACAGGACTTCTGTTCAAACCTCTCGATATCGACGACCTCGAGCAGAAGGTTATGCGGCTATGGGACAATTGTAACGAATCGGAACGGCTGGGCATGATGGCCGAGCGGAACTACAAACACAGATTCACCAAAGAAACTGTCATCGGAGAGTGGAACAGATTTCTGAACCACGTTGCCGGCAACAACAAAGTAAGAGATTCCAAATGAAGAAAAAACGCGTTGTCATAGATGTAAACTCCGCCATGCTGCAATACAGCAGAGGATGGACATCGGGGATTGGAACATGTACGAGGAATCTTGTTACCACTCTTGACAGGATGGGCGAGCTTCCGTTCGACGTGGTGCTCTATTCCCAAAACACGAAAAGAGTCAGCGGACGGCTCATGGGAACCCATTTCCGCACATGCCACATTCTCTTGCCTCACAAGCCATGGGTGAACCGTATGGTTGGACTGACACATCTGCGCGAATGGACCACACATTACGATTTGCTCCATATCCCGCACAATTTCGAATGGGTGCGGAAACCCGAACGCACAGTGGTCACCATTCACGATGCCATGTTTTTCGCCTACCCCGACGATGTGTTCAACCACGATTACTTTCAGCGCACCTACCCTACCCTTGCCCGACGCTGTCGCGGAATCATAACATGTTCCGAGTCGTCAAAGAACGACATAATGAAATACATGGACATCCCCGAAGATAAAATCCATGTATGTCCATGGGGCTATCGAAAAGACATCTATTATCCTCACAAAAAACATGACGATTTCAAGCCGTTCTTTTTGATGGTTTCGTGCAGTCTGGGGCGCAAAAACAGCATGTCGGTCATCAAGGCATACGAAAAGTTCGTCAAGAACAATCCTTCGCACGATTTGATAATGGTATGGTCCAATGCTCCACAGTCAGTCAGAGAATATTGCGATCAGCCACATTTGCGCAACCATATACATATAAGCGGCAATATTGACGATATAACACTTGGACAGCTATACAGCGACGCCACGGCCACATTCTATCCTTCTCGCTACGAAGGCTTCGGAATCCCGATTCTCGAATCTATGGCATGCGGAACCCCTGTTGTTACATGCAACAACAGTTCCTTGCCCGAAGTGGGCGGCGAAGCGGCCCTGTATGTCGATCCCGACGATATTGAAGCCATGTCACATTACATGGAACTATTCGAACAAAAATCCATAGATTATGATGGTTTGAAGGCAAAATGTCTGCATCAGGCCAGCAAGTTCTCGTTAGAGAAATGCGCCAGCCAAACCATCGAGGTCTACAAAAAACTATTGTAAGTGCAACGACCCATACTGATAGCCATACCTTGCCTTAAAGTAGGAGGAACCGAAATACAGACGCTTTACCTGACCAAAGCACTTATATCGTCTGGCTACAAGTGTGTCGTTGCCTGCTACTTCGAGTATGACTACTCCATGGTACAACAGTTCGAAGAGGCTGGCTGTACGGTAATTTGCATTTCTGCATACGGCAAAAGGCCCGAAGGGACTATGGCCTCATTCCGTTTCCTTTACGACGGCTTGCGTCGTATAGTAAACGAATACAAACCCGTTGTTGCCCACGTACAATACATGGCTCCTGGAGCGATGCCGATAATAATCCTGAGAATGCTTGGGGTAGGAAAAATTGTCGCCACACTGCACACTGATGCAAGCATATACAAAAGCCTGAACCTTATAAGGCTTCTCCAGCGGCATGTCGTCACTGTTTTCACATGCGTCACCAAAGTGGCCGAACAAAGTTTCTTTTCCAGCAGTACATTATACGACAACAGCTACCAGTTGAAACGTCGCAACCATATAACGATACACAATTGTCTGTCCTCTGGCTTTGTTTTCAACACAACAAGACAATTCGGAGCACAACATCCCATAACCATTGGAGCTGTCGCACGACTTGAGACAATCAAAGGAGCAGACTTCATAATACCGGCGTTCGCAAAAATCCTAAAGCATTTTCCTGACACAAAACTCATTATTGTTGGTGACGGCAAACTGCGCAGCCTTATGGAACATCAACAAAGCGAATGTGATATTCCGAAAGAAAACATTACATGGGAAGGACGAGCCTCACACAACAAACTCCCCGACCTGTATCGACAGATGGATATTGTATGGGTGCCGTCGCGCAGCGAAGGGTTCGGCCTCTCAGCCATCGAAGCCATGGCACAAGGCTGTGCCGTCGTGGCATCGCGGACAGGTGGCTTGACAGAGGTGATTGACGACGAAATAGATGGGCTCTTGTTCAAGCCAGAAGATATTGACGAGCTGGCTGCAAAAACAGTCCTGCTTATTTCAAATCCTGACACAACCGAGCGTCTTCAAATCAACGCCATTAACAAAGCCAAACTCTTCACTTTCGAGAATTACAAACAACAAATTGCATCATTATATTCCAAACTTATACAATAGTGCCCATTCGACGTCGACCACGCCAGAGCACTACATCATACGCAAAACTACACCAAATCCTAATATCTGATATTTTTTGGCCAATATAATCAACATAATACTCTTTCTGGTTCTGAACGGATATTTCTTCATCTACATGTTCCGTTACAGCGCTCGCATCAAGGATCCATTGAACAGCAGCAAATACATGCTCATCGAAGGAACCGAGATGTTCTTTATTTTGCTGTTTGCCACCGGCACCCTTGCTTTGTCGTCGGCTGCTGGCGGACACGGAAGCGGAGGAGGTTTTAATCTCCAAGCCATTCGTCTTATGTTACTTGAAGTGGCACTCATTATGTCGCTCTTTGTCTGTGTTGAACGACCCAAATGGGGCATTGGCACTATCATGTATCTCATATATATCTTATGGCTTGTCTATTCGCTGACCTATTGCGACTCAATAGAATACGGCATACGATACATTCTCAAATACATTTATCCTCTCGTCATAATGATTGCAGCATCAGCTATTGTGCGCGACGAGAAGATTTTTCTCTCCTGCTGCGTGTGGGCCCGGCGTGTTGCCATTGTCAGTGTTTTGATTGGATACTTCCCGTTTATTGCCCGTTTCTTTGGCGGAACATTCTGGTACTCCACTGCTCTCAACCTCAACTATGTAACCATATCGATTATCTCCTTTGCACTCTATTATTTCTATGGCAAGGACAAGAAAGACCTTCTTCTCGGCATACTCTTTGTCCTGCCTTGTATACTGACGGTACATAGAAGTGGCTTGTTGGCATCGTTTTCAGGCTTGGCGGTCTTCATGTTTTTCAAACACAAATGGATTTCTCTGCCCTACATCGCGGCTGTGCTTGGCATCGGACTTGCAATCATCTTCTACGTACCAGCTTTCCACGACAAAATGTTCTGGAAAGACACAGAAAACGAGCTCTCCATAAGCGACCTCCGCGAGGGCAACATATCCGAAGACGATATCCGGAACAATGGTCGTGAAGCCATTTGGGAAACACTTGAAGCCGAATTCTATAAAGGTCATGAGTTGAGAGGCAGCGGCATAGGCAGTTGCCAGAAGTTTCTCTATGACAATCCTGCCGGCGTAAAGCAAACTCATGGTGACTATGTCCAGATGCGCTGCGATACTGGACTGATTGGTTTCTGGATTTATATAATTGTAGGCATAACCATTGTAGTGCACTGTTTCTTAGTCTGTACACGCAACTACGTCCCTGACTATATCAAATGTTGTGCAATGATAGCAGCTGGTGGTATAGTCGGTTGCTATGCAGCCATGTACAGCGAGAATGTGGTCACCTATACAATGGCCTCTACCGGCTACCCCTTCGCCCTATACGGCATAATGCTTGGCATGCTAAACAAAGTAAACAAACCCACTTATCAATACTCCGAACGAGGGCTGAATTTCTAATGATTTCTATTGTTATTCCACTGTACAACAAAGTCGCTACCATCAAGCGTACTATATTGTCTGTGCTGGCACAGACGGTACAAGACTTTGAACTTATCGTTGTAAATAATGGTTCTACTGATGGCAGCGATAAAATAGTGGAGAACATTCACGACCCACGTATCAGGCTTTTCTTTCAAGAAAACCAAGGCGTTTCGATGGCTCGCAACCGTGGAGTTGAAGAGTCACGAGGTGAATGGATAGCTTTTTTAGATGCCGACGACGAATGGAGACCGACGTTTCTCGAGACGGTTATGCGGTTATGCGACAAATATCCAGACTTAGACGTGTGTACTACAGCCTACCAGCGGTGTAATGCTGCAGGAACGATGTTTGACATTCGGTTGCAGAATGTTCCGCAGGAGTGTTGTTTTGTAATGGACAACTATTTCGAGGTTGCTGCCACCTCCGACCCACCGTTTTGTTCCATCAGCGTGATGGTGAGGAAAACGGCGTTGAAAACCATTGGTGGTTTTCCCGAAGGCGTTCATCAAGGCGAAGACCTTCTGACTTGGGCCAGGCTGGCTGCTAATAGCAAGATCGCCTATTGCAGAGAGCCGCAAAGCATTTTCTACACGGGCGAGACATCGACGATGGGCAAGCCCAAACGCATTCCGGCTGCTGACGATCCTGTAGGGAAAGGACTGGAAGAGATATTCCAGACACATCCCAACCTGAAAGGCATTAGGCAATATATAGCCCATTGGCACAAAATGCGTGCCTCGATCTATCTGCGCCTGCCAGATTGCTCGAGCCAGTGTCGCAACGAAGTCCGGATCTCACGTTTATGGCACCCGAACAAACGGTTGGTATACTACCAAATCTTGTCATACATTCCTTACCCACTCAGGATGAAACTGATTAACCGACATCGATAGCCCCTTTGCCAGCAGACATCCATACATGATATATTAAGTTTTAAACCTTTAAATAATCGTGTTACACGAGCAATATAAGTCAAAAAAATCTATAAACTCTAACCCTTAAATCTTACAACATTGTCTCCCATTTGCATTTTTGTATACAAACGCTACGACACCACAAAGATGATGCTTGAGTCACTACTCAAATGTCCTGAATGTGCCGATAGCGATCTTTATGTCTTTATGGACGAAGCCCGTAACGACGAAGAAGCCGATGCAGTCGAAAAAGTACGCTCTCTATTCGACGACTTGCAAGGATTCCGTCGTGTGGTCACCTACCCTGCACGCATGAACAAAGGAATGGCCAATTCCATTATTGACGGAGTCACGAAAGTCCTCGAAATCCATGAAGATGTGATTGTAATAGAAGACGATCTTGTTGTATCTCCTGACTTCTTGAAGTTCATGAACGACGCCCTCGTCGTATATCGCAACCGAGCCGACATCTGGAGCATATCTGGATATACGCCGCGGCTGAAAGAGCTTGAAGACTGCAATAGCAATGGCGTATTTCTTGTTCCTCGTGCCCAGTGTTGGGGATGGGCCACATGGCGCGACCGTTGGGAAAAAGTAGACTGGGATGTAAGCGATTTCAAACGTCTTGCCCGTCGCAAAGACCTGCGCACTGCTTTCAACCAAGGCGGCAATGACCTGTTCCGCACCCTCGAGATGGAACGTCGTGAGCGTATAGAATCGTGGGCTGTACGGTGGGCTTACGCGGCTTCCAAAAACCAAATGCTCACTGTCAACCCCATGCAGTCGAAAGTACAGAATATCGGACTTAAGAGTTCACAAAGCCATGTCGGTTGGCACGACGAGCGACATAACGTAGAACTGCACGGCAACACCACTGTGCTTGATCCTGATGTGCAACTCGACGAGAAACTGGCTTATGCATTCAAAAAGCACCACGACCTTAGCATCATCAGCAAGATAGGCTACTTCATGCGCCTTCATAACCTGGGCTACGACTTCGTGAAGAATATCATCAAGCGTCTAAAAAAGAATAAATAAAGCAACAGAAAACGTTAAGGATTGACAATGTTTTTTGTGGTTTCAAAAATATTGAAGGTTTTTCTGCTTCCGTTTACATGGATTTTGTTGCTTCTTGTAGTCTCTCACTTTCTGAGGGACAAGAAGTGGCGCCGAGGACTCTTCATTTCCGCCATTGCCTTGCTGCTGCTCTTCACCAACAAGCCCCTGCTGCAGTGGTCGCAGTATATGACCACGCGCCATTACAGTCACCAGAAATTGCCCAAGCATTACTATAATGTCGCCATCGTGATGGGCGGTTTCAGCGACAGCTTCGACACAGCAACTATGCAGCCCAATTATATCGAAAACCGCGGCAACCGCCTTTGGGAGGCCATACATCTGTACGAGAGCGGAGTTGCAGAAAAGATACTTGTCACTGGCGACGCCTCAATTTCAATAGATCGAGACGGGAAGAGTACAGCAGACGCCTTCAAAACTTATCTGAGCGATTTCGGAATCCACGACGACGATATTATCCTTGAGCAGCATGCACGCAACACAACCGAAAATGCCACATACAGCATTGCCATCCTCGACTCGCTTGGCGTCAAGTCCGACAGTTGCATCCTCATCACTTCCGCTTCGCACCTAAGGCGCAGCCTGCAAAGCTTTGCTGCACAAGGCTGGAAAATTGATGGTTACGCCGTAACAATATACCCCAAGCCACATCCTAAGGCTTATCAGTTCATTCCCCAATGGAAAGTCCTCACCGACTGGAAAGAGCTCATCAACGAATGGGCCGGCAACATAGTATATAAAATCACAGGAAAATAAAACGACAAAAAATTATCACCACATACAAGAATTATTCTTGATAATTTATGGCCATTTATGGTAATTCCTGTTTAAAAGCATAGCTCGCCTGCGAGCAAAAAGCAAATGAAGGTTCTAACATTTCTTATTCCTTGCTACAATGTAGCACATTGTGTTCGTCGCTGCATCGACTCGATGCTTGCGGAAACTGTGTTGGACGACATCGAGATACTGCTCGTCAACGACGGATCGAAGGATAACACACTTGAGGTTCTTC
>CAMOFI010000009.1 GCA_946613135.1 uncultured Bacteroidales bacterium | reverse complement strand
AGGTTCAGTATGTCGGTCATCTTAGGCGTTAGGATGATCTCGGTGCGGCGGTTGAGGGCCTTGTTGGCAGGGGTGTCGTTGGGCACTTTGGGTGCAAACTCGGCGTGGCCGCAGGCTTCGATGCGGGTGGGGTCGATGGCGGGACCGTGCTGCAGGAGGAGCTTGACAATGGAAGTGGCACGCATGACGCTAAGGTCCCAGTTGTCTTTGACGGCGGTACTGCCTTTGTAGGCTGCATTGTCGGTGTGGCCTTCGACCATGATGTTGAGGTCGGTGTTCTGCTCCAGCACTTTGGCAAGGGTCTTGATGGCTTCGATACCTTCCTTCGACACAGTCCAGCTGGCCGAGGGGAAGAGCAGTTTGCTGTCCATCGAGACGTAAACCTTGCCGTCGCGTGTCTCGACGTTCATTCCTTTGTCTGCAAAGCCAACCAGGGCATTGTTCAGCGATGTGCGCAGGTTCTCGAGTTCACGTTCCTTGGCGGCGAGGGCTTTTCGTGCGTCGGCCTCTTTCTTCTCAAGTTCGGCTTGCTTGGCTCTCAGTGCATTCTCTTGCTCTCTGAATGCCTGCTCTTTGGCCTGGAAGTCGTTTTCTTTGTCGTTTAGTTCCTTGGTGCGGACGGCCAAAAGGTTGTTTGTGCGGTTAAGGTCCTGGCTCTGTCCGGTGATGCGTTGGTTATAGTTCTCGATAAGGGTGTCGTAGCCCATCTTCATGTTGGCCATCTGCTGATGCAGCAGGGCAATGCTGTCGTATTGGCGGTTGCGAAGGTCGTTGAGGTCGGTTATTTGCGTGTTGAGCGACTGGTTCTGGCGTTGCAGGTTGGCATTCTCGTCGCGCAGGTCGCTCAGTTCGCTCTGCGATGTGTTGTAGTCCCTGCGCAGCTGTGCGTTCTTCGACTCCAGGGCTTCATACTTGCCGAGGGTGACGCAAGAAGTCAGCGTCATGGCTGCCAAACCGACAAAAAACATGCTGTTTATTTTTCTCATAAAGATTTAAGGTTAAAGTTTGATGTTTTTAAAGTTTAAAATTAAATGTTTAAAGGTTAAAATTGATAGGCGGTTTTCTTATCATTTGTGCTTTGGGCAACCTCTAAAATGTCCTTTCTCTTGCTCTTGGAGCAGTGTTTAAACAAATGATATAACGCATAAAAAACATTTTTATTCTCTATGCAATAAAAAAAGTGTATCTTTGCTTTTTGTTTTTTTTGATTATTTCCAATCAGATGCAGGTGTACAAACGTTTCATAATATGGCGAAAACATCATATCGGTGATCGCGCTTTCCTTCTGATACTCAGTGTTGTTGTTGGGTTGGCGGCGGGGCTGGCTGCCGTGTTGCTGAAAACTCTGGTGCACCTCACAAACCGTTTCCTGTTGCAGTTCAATATTCCAACTTTTGTTGGCGGCAACCTTCTTATCCTTGTCTATCCGGCCATAGGAATACTGCTTACTATACTTTTTGCACGCTATATCGTCAAAGGACATATAGGGCACGGCTTGCCCTCGGTTCTGCTGTCGCTGTCGCGCGGTGGTGGAGTGCTTCCGGCAAGCAATACATACACTTCGCTTGTTGCCTCCACACTGACGGTTGCCTTTGGCGGCAGTGTCGGTCTTGAGGCCCCAATAGCCTCGACAGGCAGCGCCATAGGCTCTAATATTGGTCGCCTGATGCGCATGAGCACTCATGATGTGAAGTTGCTGCTGGGTTGCGGAGCTGCCGGTGCCATTGCCGGCATTTTCAAGGCTCCCATAGCTGGCGTGCTCTTTGTCATTGAGGTCTTCATGTTCGACATGACGGCAACGTCAATTCTGCCATTGATGCTGTCGGCCGTAAGTGCTTCTACGGTGGCCTATTTCTTGATGGGCAATGACTTGCAGTTTGCGTTCACTGTCGTTGGGCAGGTAGGACTTTCGCAGACACCTTATTATGTGCTGCTTGGCGTATTCTGTGCTGTCGTGTCAATATATTTTCTTAGGGTGACCGACCGCATAGAGAGCTGGTTTGCAAAGATAAAGACGCCTGTACGCACGTTGACAGGGTGTGTGGCTTTGGGATTGCTGATTTTTATATTCCCGCCACTTTTCGGCGAAGGCTACTCCTTCCTCACCGAATTGCTCAACGGCAGCGACAGCCTGCTTTTCGAACACAGCGTGTTCGCTCCTTTCCGCGACAATAGCTGGATAGTGCTGCTATACTTGCTGGCGCTGATACTGTTCAAGGCTGTGGCCACAGCAACAACAATCGGAAGTGGTGGAGTGGGAGGCACCTTCGGTCCGTCGCTCATCATAGGTGGATTGTCGGGGTATTTTTTCTGTATGCTGTCGAATCAGATAGGTCTGCCGGAACAGTCGACGGCCAATTTCGCCCTCGTCGGCATGGCTGCTGTCATGACAGGAGTGATGCATGCTCCGTTTATGGCAATTTTCCTCATTGCTGAAATTACTGGCGGATATGCGCTTATGGTTCCTCTGCTCATTTCTTCGTCGGTGACATACCTCTGTGTGTCGCCTTTCGAGAAGCACTCCATATATGCCCGTAAACTTGCAGCACAAGGCGACTTGCTGACGCACGACAAGGACTCGTCAGCATGGCAGCTTATGGATATGCGTAGACTTATCGAGACCAATTTTGTCGTTGTACGCAGCGGCGATACGCTTGGCGACTTGGTAGAGGCTATAAAGTACTCGCGCCGGAACGTTTTTCCGGTGCTGACTGACGACGACAAGTTTGTCGGAGTTATCCATCTCGACGATGTGCGGCAGATTATGTTCCGCCCCGAGTTATATGAAAAGACTCCTGTTGTAGACTTGATGCACGACCTTTCTGAAGGCGACATAGTCCGTATCAGCGAACCTCCTGAAGAGGTTGTCAACAAGTTCAGGGTGGGCAACCGATACAACCTTATTGTCATCGACGACGATGATACCTACCTCGGTGTCCTTTCGCGAGCTAATACTTTTTCTGCCTACCGTCGCTTTGTCAGTGCTCTGTCTGAAGAATAAACCGTTGTGTTTTAGTGTAGTACTGGTATTGGCGACAAGAATATCAACATGATGCGTTGAGAACTTTTTTTTGGGCGTATTTTCTTTTGATGTAAATTTGCAAACTGAAATCCTATGGACGAAAATTCGGTTTGTTGTCCTGTATGGATTAGCATTGAGTACTTTGAATAAAAATAAGAGCAGAGGAAATCCGACGTCAGTTCTTTGTACGGTAACGAAAACAGGAACAAAAACGGAATGGTTTGGGAATGGTCATCACTGTCGTTTCCGCCAAACATGACGGTCGGAGGGAATCACGTGGAAGTCGTGAGCTGACGCGCAACTGTAAGTTGAAAGAATAAAATCGGTGGAGTTAATGCCATTGGCCTACAATAGGCTGAGAAGGTCTCCGCTCGATTCAACAAGCCAGGAGACCGGCCTTTGCTTATGTCTATCGTCTGTCATTATACTTTCGCGTAAATAAAGTAAAAATACATCAAAACAAATGGAAACAAGTTTGCTATCTATCACAAAACGCGACGGAAAATCAGAACGGTTTTCGGTCGACAAAATCATGAACGCTGTCCTAAAAGCCTTCGACTCGGTTGGTGCTCAGGCCGACTTGGGCGACCTCTCTAAAATCCTAACACATCTGGACATCCATAACGGCATTACCGTCGAGGAAATCCAGAACCAGGTGGAGGTGGCCTTGATGAAGGAGGGCTATTACGATGTGGCAAAGAGTTTTATGCTGTACAGGCAACGCCACACTGAAGACCGCGAAACAATGGAGAAGCTGAAATTCCTGGCTGACTACTGCGAAGCTGCCAATGCGGCATCGGGTTCCAAATATGATGCCAATGCCAATGTGGAACACAAGAATATCGCTACTCTGATAGGCGAACTTCCAAAATCGAATTTTATCCGCCTCAACCGACGCCTGCTTACCGACCGAATCAAACAGATGTATGGCAAGGAATTGGCGGACAGGTATATCGACCTGCTCACTCATCATTTCATATATAAGAACGATGAAACTTCGTTGGCCAACTATTGTGCCAGCATCACTATGTATCCGTGGCTGCTGGGAGGAACAGTTTCTATTGGTGGCAACTCCACGGCACCGACCAACCTGAAGTCGTTCTGCGGCGGCTTTGTCAATATGGTATTCATGGTCAGCAGCATGCTGAGTGGTGCATGTGCCACACCCGAGTTTTTGATGTATCTTAACTATTTCATTGGCAAAGACTATGGACAGGACTATTACAAACATGCCGACGAAGTTGTTGATCTAAGCCTCAAACGTCGCACTCTCGATAAAGTTATTACCGACTGCTTCGAACAGATCGTATACACTCTCAATCAGCCGACGGGTGCACGTAATTATCAGGCAGTGTTTTGGAACATAGCCTATTATGACAAACCTTATTTTGATAGCCTCTTTGGCGAATTCCGTTTCCCCGACGGCTCTGCTCCCGATTGGGAAGGACTGAAATGGCTCCAGAAACGTTTTATGCGCTGGTTCAATGCTGAACGTACCAAGGCAGTGCTGACGTTCCCTGTCGAGACAATGGCATTGCTCAGCAAAGACGGCGAAATGGTCGATCCCGAGATGGCTGCTTTTACGGCCGAGATGTATGCCGAAGGACACAGCTTTTTTACCTACATGAGCGACAATGCCGACTCGCTTAGCAGCTGCTGCCGCTTGCGCAACGAGATTACAGACAATGGATTCAGCTATACTCTTGGCGCCGGTGGCGTATCGACGGGTTCGAAAAGTGTGCTCACCATCAACCTCAACCGTTGTATTCAATATGCCGTCAACAACAAGATTGACTATCGAGACTTTCTGACGGATATCATTGATTTGTGCCACAAGGTGCAGCTGGCTTACAACGAAAACCTCAAAGACCTTGCAGCTCATGGAATGTTGCCGTTGTTCGATGCGGGTTATATCAATATCGCTCGCCAATACCTTACCATAGGTGTTAATGGACTGGTTGAAGCTGCAGAGTTTATGGGTTTGACAATCAATGATAACCCGAATTATAAGAGTTTTGTTCAGACGGTTCTTGGACTGGTAGAAAAGAAGAACAAAGAATACCGCACCAAAGAGGTGATGTTCAACTGTGAGATGATCCCCGCTGAGAATGTGGGCGTAAAACATGCCAAATGGGACCGTGAGGATGGCTATTTTGTGCCTCGCGACTGCTACAACAGTTATTTCTACATTGTCGAAGACCCGTCGATTTCTGTTCTCGAAAAATTCCGTCTGCATGGCGCTCCCTATATAGAGCACCTTACCGGTGGCAGTGCCTTGCATTGCAACCTCGAGGAGCATCTGTCGCAGGAACAGTATATGCAGTTGCTGCACGTGGCAGCCAAAGAGGGGTGCAATTATTTCACATTCAATATTCCCAACACAATCTGCAACGACTGTGGGCACATCGATAAGCGTTACCTGAAAGAGTGTCCCCACTGCCATTCGAAGAATGTTGACTATATGACCCGTGTGATTGGCTACCTGAAGCGTGTAAGTAACTTCTCTATGCCTCGTCAACAGGAGGCCTCGCGCCGCTTCTATGCTACCGTCGATGCTGAACAGTGACACGCAGTATATGCTTTGATGCCATGTTGAAGTATCTGAACAGCGATATTGTCTTTCAAGAGATACCCGATGAGGTCTCGTTGGCCATAAACCTCACCGGGTGTCCTTGCAGGTGTCCAGGATGCCATTCGAAGTATTTGTGGAACGACGTTGGCGAACCGCTCACAGAGAGTGCTCTTGACAAGCTTATATCGCAGTGCCACTCTAATATCACGTGTGTTGCCTTGATGGGAGGCGATGCCATACCTGAGGAGGTGGACAGTTTGATGAGCCATATGCGTCGCCATCACCAGAAATTGCATACGGCATGGTACAGCGGTCGGTCTATACTTTCTTCAAAAATGCATCTCAACAATTTCGACTACATTAAATTAGGTCCTTATCTCGCACATCTTGGCGCTTTGCGTAGCCGTGGCACCAACCAGAGGATGTACAAAGTTGCCGATGGGAGGTTGCACGATATAACCTCGCGGTTTTGGCAAAAGTGACCGGGTGCTATTTCTTTTTTGTGTATCGCAGGTCGAGCGCGTTCATGGCATTTGTCCTTATTCCGCTGATATTCTTGTGGGTGAAGTGCAGGATTTGGTCATAGTAGAGTACTACAACCGGTGCTTCGTCGCTCATGATGGAATCCATTTTGCGGTACATTTGGAGCCTCTTGTCTGGCTTGGTCTCAGCGAGTGCCTGCCTATACAGGCGATCGTAACTCGCTGATGTGAAATGCGTGTAGTTGGGACCGGCAGGAGAGTGGTTGGGACTGTAAAACAGTGTCATGTAGTTCTCGGCATCGGGATAGTCGGCTATCCATGAACCTCTGAACCAGCTCGATTTTCCTTGCGCCATCTGCTCGCGTAGCGCGGCAGGCGGATTCACGTCGAGTTTGATGTCTATGCCGATGAGCGACAGCTGCTGCTGTATATATTTGCAGAGGTCAAGGTAGCTGCTGGTGGTGGCCAACCTGATGGGTGACAGCCCCTTGCCATCGGGGAAGCCTGCTGAGGCAAGCAGTTGGCGTGCTTTTTCCGGATTGTAGTCGTAGCCGTAGCCAGCCGTGCTGTCGTAGCCAGGCAGTCCGGCGGGAATCATCCCCTTGCATCCGGGCAAACCCACGTTGTTGCGCATATATTTCATCATCTTTCGGCGGTCGAAACCATAGTTGATGGCTTGACGTACTGGTTTGGGGATTAGTTCGTTGCCGTCCATCAGAAAACCGAGGTATTCGGTGTTGAGGAATGGTATGGAAAGCATGTCAAGTTTGTCGGCGTATTTTTCTTTTAGCTGTCCGGTGCGTGTCAGTATCTCGTCTTTGTATGATGCGTCGAGCGAGTTCATGAAGTCGAGATTTCCTTTGACGAATTCAAGGAATGCCGTCTGCTTGTCGATAATGAAGGTGACGGCAACGGCATCAAGGTAGGGCAACCTGCGTAACTCGAACAGGGTAGAGGAGTCTTTTGTGTGGACTATGGTGTCGTATTCAAAATAGAGCGGGTTGCGTCGAAGCACTAATTTCACGCCCTCTTTCCAAAATTGGAATCTGAAGGGCCCGGTTCCGCACGGATGGTTTCGGAAATCGGTTCCGTAGTGTTCCACAACTTCATGGGGCACAACGCTGCAGTATGGCATCGAGAGCAAAGAGAGCATAGGAGCAAAAGGCTCTTTGAGTTTTACGACAAATGTGGTGTCGTCGGGAGCCAGGAAGCCGTTGGGGGCGAGATGCGAAAAAATCCAAAGTCCAGGCGATGCTACGTCGGGATCGAGGATGCGGTTGAGTGAATAAACGAAGTCTGACGCTATGACTTTTCGGGTTGAATCTTTTGTGTTAAATAGTGGATTCTTATGAAAATACACACTGTCTCTTAAAGTGAAGATGTAGGTAAGGGCGTCATCGCTGATGGTCCAACTCTTTGCTATGCATGGCTTGACGTTGAGATTTGTGTCGAGACGTACCAAACCGTTGTATATTTGTGTTGTGGCCCAAATGAGGGCCTGGTCTTTGGCAAATGCAGGATCCAGTGTGGCGATGCCGGCCGATTCGTTGTAGCGGAATATGGCTTTGTCGTCATTTGTGGATTTGCGGCTGCACGACAGGATAGTAAGACATGACAAGAGGCATATTGTACAACAGATGTTGTGCAAGCGTGATATAGATGATGTGTTTTTTTTGAGGCGGTTCATAACACTTTACGAGCGTGTTTTTGAGGAGTTTTTGCCATTTGGAGGTTTGTTGTTTTAGATTGCAATGTGTGGCGTTATGGTTTGAGAGATGGCGTTGCCGTGTGTGGCGTAGATTAGGTGGTTAAGGAAGTCGGAATGTCTTTGAGCGTTGGTTGAATTGATTATATCTATATTTTTGAAAATAGGATTGTTGAGGCTTATTATTGAGAAGTCGGCCTTGTTGCCGGTCTTTATGGTGTTGTCGTCAAGTCTGAGGGCTTTGCGTCCGTTGGTTGTTGCTATGGCTAAAACTTCTTCGGCGGGAAGGACGGAGGGGTCGTTGCGGTACCCTTTCTGCAGCAGCGACATCAGTTTCATGGCTTCTATCATATCAAGGTTGTCGCTCGAAGCGCATCCGTCGGTGCCTAGGGTGACGTTGACACCTGCATCCCGCAATTCGGTGTATAGAAACCGGTAGCCAGATCCAAGTTTCAAGTTGGAGTTGGGGCAGTGGACAACGGTTGCATGATGACTGCCAAGTATTTGTATCTCAGTTTTGTCAAGCCAGAGGGAATGTGCACCGATGAATCGGCTGCCCACTTTGTCGAAGATGCCCAGTTGGTCGAGATACACAACTGGAGGCACTCCGTGTTGCTTTATGCAGTCCTCTCTCTCTTTCTGTGTTTCAGACAGGTGCATGTGAAACAGGGTGTCGTGTTCTTTCGCAAAATCAGCAAGATATTGTAAATGTTTTCCTGATACTGTATATATTGCGTGCGGAGCGACAGATGTAGTGGCGTTGCATCGTGATGCAACTGTTGTGTAGTGCTCGAAGTCGTTGATGAATTTTTTCAGTGTGCCGTTTTCAAAATCGGCGTCTGTTACCGAAAGGGCAATGTTGGCACTCATTCCTGACTTGTGAGCGGCTTGGAACGTGCTCTCTATATGGAAGTACATGTCGTTGAATGCAGTAGTGCCTGTCGACAGCATCTCGTTGCATGCGTCGACCGAGCCTTCGAAGACCTTCTCGGGAGTCAGTTTTGCTTCCTGTGGAAAGATTGCTTCGTTGAGCCAACGGAATAGCGGCAGGCCGCTGCCCGCACTGCGCAACAATGTCATTGCCGAGTGGGTGTGCATATTGACAAGGCCAGGGATTGCAAAAGCCAAGTCGGAACGTGGCACAGTGCCTGTTTCTGCCTTGCTTGGAGCTATGTCGGTTATTATGCCGTCGCAGACAGTGATGTCGCTGAGCATGCCATCGATGAATATGTTGTTGAAGTGCTGCAATTCGGATATGTTTATTGTTTTTCGTTTCTAACGCTATTTTTTTTTATTTATTGTAAAATATATTTTTTGTTTATGCGTTAGTTGTTTAAAATACAGAAAAAGATAAGCATAAAATCTATGAAGCGTGCAATTTTCCTATGTTTCGGCCTGCTTGCGCTGTCGGTTGGGCTGAAAGCGCAAACCGGTTTGGACAATAGTGGATTGTCAGGGTTGTATAATGACGCCCTGGATCTGTTTAGAAAGGACAAATTCGCTGTAGCACAGCATCTTTTCGACAAGTACCTTAAAGGAGCCGATGCCTCGTCGGCCGATGCGGCCGACGCAATGTATTATGCTGCAGTATGCTCGGAACAACTCCGCAACGACGATGCGATGTACCGCATCAGCGAGTTTATGAGGCTGTATCCGGAAAGCGACAAGATGAATATGGCCCGTTTCGCGATGGGTAATGTCTATTTCGACAAGGGCGAATACAACAAGGCACTGCACGAGTACCTTCAAGTTGTCGGTTCGGAGGTCGAATTCAACCATCGCAGTGAATATGAATACAAAACAGCCTTCTGCTATTTTCAGCAGGGCGACAAGGATAATGCCAAGAAGTATTTCAAGCATGTCGCCGATGGAAAGTCGTATTATCGCAATGCGGCAATATACTACTATGGAGATATTTTGTTCAGTACCAAGCAGTATGATTCGGCCGACAAGGAGTTCCGCAAGATAGAAAAAGTCAAGGCTTTTGATACTTTGGTGCCGCTTTATCGTTTCTATATCAAGCACTATCAGGGTAACGACGACGAAGTGCTTCGTATGGCACCAGACCTACTGAAGAGGCGTAACGTTGCACAACGCGAGGAAATTGAACGCGTTGTGGGAGATGTGTATTTCAACCGTGGCGAGTATAGAAGAGCTTTGGACTACTATATCCAGGCCAACGAAGACGCATCGAAAAGGAACAACAACAAAACTGTAGCAATGGGCAACTATCCAATGGGCTATTGCTACTACATGCTGGGCAAGTATGATTCGGCAGCGACATTCCTGTCGACTTTTGTCGGCGCTGAGGACTCTACAGCACAGAACGCACTCTTCACCCTTGGGGACACATACATTAAGCTGGACCGAAAAAACGATGCCCGCACGGCATTCAAAAGTGCCTCTGAAATGCGCCATAACCTTGACATACAAGAAGAGGCTGCTTTCAACTATGCTAAACTGAGCTGCGAACTGAATCCGAATGCCTACAACGAGTCGATACGTTCGTTCGAGAACTACCTGCAACGCTATCCAAAGTCGAAGCGCAAGGCCGAGATACAACAAATACTCACCTCTCTCTATTGTACCACACGTAACTATAAGGATGCTTTGGCGTTGATAGAGAGGAACAAGAAAGAACTGCTGAAGGATGCTACAATGAGGCAGGCATACCAGCGTATTCTCGTCAACAGAGGCATCGACCTGTTCAACGAACGCAACTTACAGCAAGCCTCGGTCTGTTTCGACAGTGCCGTGTCGGTCAACGCCACACCATCGATAACCACCGATGCCCTCTACCTCTCTGCAGAATCGCAGTACCGCCTTGCCAACTATGGCCGCTCGCAGAAACTCCTCGACAGGTTCTTTACAGCCACATCGCGCAAGAATTCTGTGTATTACCCTCAGGCCCTGTACACGGCAGGATATGTGTATATGCGTCGCAAGATGTATGGCCGGGCAGAAGAGAAGTTCTCGGAGTTCTTGTCGCTCTCGAACAGCGATTCCGACCGCAAGCAGGTGTTTGATACCTATAACCGCATGGGCGACTGCCTGTATGTACGCAAGAATTTTGACGGTGCCATTGGCTATTACGACCGTGTCATCAAGGCCGGAGGACAGGATGCCGACTATGCCACCTACCAGAAAGCCCTGTGTTTTGGAGCTCAGGGCAAGAATGTGGAAAAGCTTAACAGTTTGAACTATATTTTCGAGAAATTCAGCAATTCACCTCTTTCGCCCAAGGCCATGTTTGAGATAGCCAACACCTATCTAATCTGCGACAACAACGAGATGGCTCTGCTGTACTATAACAACTTCATAAAGAGATATTCGCAGAGCAGCTATGTGCCGCAGGCATTGCTTAACGTAGGTCTTATCTACTATAATACAGAGCAGAACGACAAGGCCCTCGAAACATTCGACCAACTGCTGTCGCGCTACCCTGGAACCGACGAGGCCCGCGACGCTATGATGTCGATAAAGAACATCTATGTTGAACAAGACCGTGTTGAGGAATATTTCACCTACGTAAGCCGTGTGACGAAGACTACAGTGTCGGCCGTCGAGCAGGATTCGACGCTATATCTCGCTGCCGAAAACCGTTATTTTGCCGGCAACTATGACAATGCCATTGCGGGTTTCTCCAACTATATTCAGAAGTTTCCCCACGGGCTCTTTATCCTTAAGGCCCATTACTATCTTGCCGACGCCCTGACACGTTCAGGCCAGCAAGGCAAGGCTCTGAGCCATTACGAATGGGTGGCCGAAAGGGGCAATAACCCATATACAGAGAACAGCCTCTATCAGGCTGCCGTAACCAATTACGCTCAGAAAAACTACCGCAAAGCTCTCGATTATTATGTGCCGCTCGTCGTTGTGTCGTCGTCCGATGCTTCGCGCCTTCAGGCTCGTATGGGTATATTGCGCAGCTGGTATGCACTCAAAGACACCGGCAATGTGGCCATTTCGGCACGCGAGGTCATCAACGAACCTAAGTCGACCGACGAAATGAAGGATGAAGCAGCAATACTCATGTCGAGAAGTTACTACTATGCAGGTGCCATGAATGAGGCTTTCGCGACATATGCTCAACTTATGAACTCGTCAAATGGCGACTATATGGGCGAAGCCGGCTATCGCAGGGCTTATATAAAGTATGGCGAGAATGACCTCGACCAAGCCGAACGCATCGTAGAGGATGTGGTGAACAATCCTGGCAGCGACTACTGGCTGGCCAAGACATTCATCCTCTGGGCCGACATATTCCATCGTCGCGGCAACGATGTACAGGCAAAGCAGACACTGCAGAGCATCATAGACAACTATGAGGTGGCCAACGATGCAGACGAAGAGGTCGTTATGGAAGCAAAGCAACATCTGCAGTCTATAACGGCTCCTAAAAATGCTACGGAGCCTGACAGCAATGACGACGAAGCTCCAACAATCACCCTCGATGAAGATGATTGACGCTGTTTAACGAAAACGACGCCAAAATAGTAGACAGATTTTAGATATTTAATAAGTATATTCCATGAATAGAAAACCAATCAACATATTGCTTTGCCTTGTTATCCTCATAGGACTCCAGATATTCGTTTCGGGCAACGTCCATGCACAGACCGACAGCACCTCGTCGGTTTACAACGAGTCGGTTATAGTGGTAGGCGACTATACCCCGGTGCTCGACGGGGTGACCGAAAAAGTCAATGTGGCACCTGCCGTAAACGACAATATAACTGCCGACCTGCAACCTAAATTCAATTATAGTATCAGTCCACGTCGCATGAGTTCGGTGACGGAGACGTCGGGTCCTAAGACTCGCAAAGTGATAGGGTCGCCAGTGCGCCTGTACAATAATTACATGCGTTTCGGCATTGGACACGATTTTGCCGCTTTTGCCGACATCAATCCTCTCATGGACCTCTATTACACCTCAACACGCCACAACAACATGTCCTATGGAGCACGCCTGTACCACCAGACAGACGTGACGACGTTTGGGAATGAGGATGTCGATACACCGTCGCCCAACCACTATGGACGAACACGTATGTCGGACACCCGGTTTGATGTATTCGCTAAATACATTCTCAAAAAGAGTCACTTACTGTCGGCCGATTTGGCTTTCGACCGCATGTATGGCCGCTACTACGGATTCAGCGACTCCACCCTTCAGAACCGACTGGGACTCAACCGCGACTCTATCTCGTTCTCAGACTATGCATTCGCTTACAATAATTTGGCACTCAATTTAGGAGCCAAGTCGATAAATACCGACATCAACAAACTCGGCTACGATGCCGCTATTGGGATGGCTGACATGTGGGGACGCTACGATTCCAAGCAACTCTCCATGAACCTCAACGGTGGCATCCATTACGGTTTCCCCATGTTCAGCAAATATAAGGCCATAGCCTATCTCAACGCCAATTGGCATGGCTACAGGCAGAGCTACGATGCTCCGCAGTCGACTGCCGACCTTCCGCTTGGCTATGACGCCGCAACAGCATTGCCCGACTCGTTGGAAGCCGGACGTCATGTGCTGACGTTCAATCCTTATGTCGATTTCCTCTTCAACGGACTCAAGTTCCATACCGGCCTCAGACTTGGTTTCAATGGTTATGACAATCCTGAATCCACAACTCATAACCTGTTTCCGGACCTGTCTGTGGCCAAGTCATTCTCTAACAATTCCATCAGTCTGATAGTCGGTTTCCGTGGCGACTATCATGTCAATGACTGGAACACGCTGAAAAACGAGAATCCTTTCACGGCCCCCGGTGTCGACACAAAAGCAACCGTCGAGAACGACCTATATGCACATCTTCGTATCAATTTCTCGAAGAAGTTGATGCTTAATGTTTTGGTGGATAACAATTTTTACAGAAACAAAATGTATTTTGCCCTCGACAGACGTTACTTATTGCAGAATGTATATACGCCGTACTTCGTCGACCACAACGAATTGAAGGTTGGTGCCGACTTCACTTTTGTCAACGACGAGATGATCACGATGACTCTTGGCGGTGTCTATTCTGCCGACTACAATGTTCCAGACAATATGATTCTCCTTTTCAGCAACGAATTTGAGGCACACCTGGACGCTGATGTAAATTATAAAGACAAGTGGTTCTTCACTCTGCAAACACTCTTCCTCTCTGCTTGCGATGCCGAGTATGCCACCAATCCCGCAACAGGCATTAACGAGGTTACTGCAACACTGCCGGCACGCTTCGGACTCTCTTTCGAAGTTGAGTATGTCCACAACCGAGCCCTGTCGTTCTTTGCCAAATTTGACAATGTCACCTTCCAGCGCTATTGGCTCTGGGCCAACTATCCGGCACCGCGATTCAACGCCATGGTCGGTCTGACATATACCATTCCGACAAAGTGAGCCGATAACAGAGTAGGGGCTATATCATAAATACACATGCTTTATTCAGAAACTTTAAAATATCTATTTCAAGCTCTTCCGGCCTATCACCGTATTGGAGCTGCCGCCTACAAGGCCGACCTGGTAAACACCGAAGCAATGATGGACCATTTGCACCATCCTGAGCTTGGATTCCGCTCCATACATGTCGCCGGAACCAATGGCAAAGGATCGGTATCGCATTTCCTTGCCTCCGTTTTGCAGGAGGCAGGCTATAAAGTAGGTCTGTACACATCGCCACACCTTGTCGACTTTCGTGAGCGTATAAGAATCAATGGCGAGAAAATTCCCGAACAGAATGTGGTCGACTTCGTCGAACAGAACCATTCATTCTTCGAAAAGCAAGGACTTTCGTTTTTCGAGATGACTGTAGGGCTCGCTTTCGACTATTTCCGCAACGAAAAAGTTGATGTCGCTGTAATTGAGGTCGGTATGGGCGGTCGTCTCGACTCGACCAATGTCATAACCCCTTTGCTCAGCATCATCACCAACATAGGCTTGGACCACACGCAGTTTCTGGGCGACACCCTTGAAAAGATTGCTCTCGAAAAAGCTGGCATAATTAAACCGGCTGTTCCAGTCGTTGTTGGACAGACGCAGACCGAAACCAAACCTGTATTCGAACGCATTGCCTCTGAACGTCATAGCCCTATAACCTTTGCCGACAGCAAGTGGCATGTCGATCCTGACTGGAAATTCGACGGGGAACGGATGATTTTCACCCTCGAACATAATGGCGAATTTATAAAAAACAGCGCTACAGGGCAAGCCGACGAATTCGCTTCCGGACTGATAGGGCCATACCAGATGTGGAACATTGCCACAGTGTGCGAGGCTGTGAACCAGTTGCGCATTGGCGGTGTGTTGGAAATCAGCGAAGAAGCTTTCCGCTTGGGACTTGACCATGTGGTGGTCAACACACATCTTATGGGACGTTGGCAGATTGTTGGACGCAAGCCACTGACGGTGTGTGAGACAGCTCACAACTTTGATGGCATAAATGCAATGATGGTTGGCCTCTCCGGACTCGAATTCAAACGTCTGCATATTGTCTACGGTTGTGTCAACGACAAGGACTACAACAAAATACTCACATATCTCCATTCGCAACTCGACAAAGAACACATTGGACAGGATCCTGTATGGTACTTTAGCCAGCCTAGCGTGCAGCGCGGACTGGATGTGAACATTCTTCAGGCTGTCGCCAACAAGCTGGGAATAGATGGCCAAGCCTATGCCAATGTGAAAGAGGCTGTGGCTGCAGCACGAAAGGATGCCGGAGCCGACGACCTGTTGCTCGTAACCGGCAGCATCTTCCTGATAGCCGACATGTTGTCGGAATAATGGAAGCCAGTTGAAAAAGTTAAAAACAAAACTATGGACGACAATATAGAAAACGATATCGACAACATCAACGAAAACACAGAAACGACAGACGAGTCGGCAGATATCCTCTCCGAAACTTCAGCCGGAGGATATGTGCCGCCAGCCGACGACGGCAGGGACGGCCGCAATGTGGACCAAGACGGCGAGACTATTTCGCTCAATACAATGTTCAGAGACTATTGGATTGACTATGCATCGGACGTGATTCTCGACCGCAGTGTGCCCGATATCGACGATGGCCTGAAACCTGTTCAGCGTCGCATACTTCATGCCATGAAGGAGACTGACGACGGCCGTTTCACCAAGGTGGCCAACATTGTGGGTAATACCATGCAGTATCACCCGCATGGCGATGCCTCTATCAAAGACGCTCTCGTCAATATGGGACAGAAAGACCTCCTTATCGACTGCCAGGGAAACTGGGGCAACATATTGACAGGTGACGATGCCGCTGCAGGACGTTATATCGAGGCACGACTGTCGAAGTTTGCCAACGAGGTGGTCTTCAATAAAAAAACCACAGAGTGGAAACCCTCATACGATGGTCGTAAACAGGAGCCTGTGTCGCTCCCCATCAAGTTTCCCCTGCTCCTTGCACAGGGCACCAAAGGTATTGCAGTCACACTTACATCAGTCATATTGCCTTATAATTTCTGCGAACTGATCGAATCCTCGATTAAGATATTGCAGAATATACCCTTCGAGATTTATCCTGATTTCTCGACGGGTGGTCTCATCGACGTGTCCAAATACAACGATGCTGCCCTCGGCGGACGCCTTCGTATAAGGGCGCGTATGCACTACGACGACAAGCGAAAATGTATCGTCATCACTGAACTGCCGTACACTGTAACAACCAGTGTCCTCATCGACAGCATCCTGAAGGCCAACGAGCAGGGCAAGATTAAAATCAAGAAGGTGGACGACAATACGGCCGCAGAGGTCGAGATTGTGGTCTACCTGCCACAGGGAGTGTCGCCCGACCAGATGATCGACGCTCTCTATGCTTTCACCAATTGCCAGATAAGCATATCGCCGCAGACGTGTGTCATCGTCGACAAAAAACCGGTCTTCATGACTGCTTCCGAGATACTGCGCCATTCCACATTGCGCACCAAAGACCTTCTGCGTCAGGAACTCGAAATACAACTTGCCGAACTTGAAGACAAGTGGCACTGGATCTCGCTCGAAAAGATTTTCTTTGAAAAGCGTATCTACAAGCAGTTGGAGAAAGACCAAGAGTCGTGGGACGACCAAGTCACCGCCATCGAGCGAGCTTTCGACCCCTACCGCAAGCTGTTCAAGAAACAGATTACGCGCGAAGATGTCCTGAAACTGTGCGAGAAACCAGTACGTAAAATTTCTAAATTCGACATCAAGAAAGCTGACGAGGACATCGCCAATATCGAGATGAACATTGACGAGACAAAGAACCATCTCGAACATCTGACAGAGTATGCAATAGCCTATTTCCGCCACATACTCGAAAAATTCGGCAAGGGCCGTGAGCGCAAGACTGAGGTTCGCGATTTCGAGGATATTTCAGCCGTAACTGTTGCTGTAGCCAACGAAAAACTCTATGTCAACCGAGCCACCGGTTTTGCCGGCTATGCCCTCAAAAAAGACGAAGGTGCCGAATATGCCTTCGACTGCTCCAAGATGGACGACATCATCGCATTCCGCAAGGATGGCACCATGATAGTCACCAAAGTGCAGGAGAAAGGCTTCATAGGCAGCAACGACTGTAAAGAGATAGAGTATATAGGCCTCTTCCGAAAGGGCGACGAACGTACGGTCTACAACATGATATACCGCGACGGCGCCTTCGGCTACGTATATGTCAAGCGTTTCTCCGTTCTCGGTATCACTCGCGACAAGGAGTATCAGCTCACCAAAGGTACAAAAGGTTCAAAGATACTATATTTCACTGCTAATCCTAATGGCGAAGCGGAAACTGTAACCATACACCACGTCTCGAAGCCTAAACTGAAGAAAACCAGTTTCGATTTCAACTTCGCCACCCTCGCCATTAAGGGACGCGCCTCGATGGGCAACATCTTGACACGCAATGCAGTCAGAAGCATTAACATGAAAGACGAAGGTGTGTCTACTCTCGGAGCCCGCAAGATATGGTTCGACGAGAGCGTCAAGCGTCTCAATGTCAACGAGTCTGGTATTTTGCTCGGCGAATTCAAGGGTAAAGACAAAATCCTGACACTTATGCGGTCGGGCCATTTCCGCACAACCAACTTCGATCTCGGCAACCATTACGACGACGACACAATGCTCATACGCAAGTATAGTCCAAAGACCATTGTAACAATAGTCTACCGCGAAGCCGAAGCCGGAAGCTACTACATCAAACGATTCGTTGTCGATGAGCACGACCGCAAGCTGCCTTTCATCGACGAAGCCTCTGGCGACACGGTGGTGTGCTATTCTGTCGACACATTTCCTCGTTTAGAAGTGATATACGACCAAAGCTCCAACAAGAAGATAGAGTCCGAAATAATAGAAGTAAGCGACTTTATCGCTGTCAAAGGCTATAAGGCCAAAGGCAAGCGCATCACTACATCGCCTGTGAAGGAATTCCGTTGGCTCGACCCATTGCCAGAACCCGAGCCCGAACCGGAACCCGAGGACGATAACAGAACCGACCAGCTGCCCGACGACAGGGAAGGTTTTGCCGAAGGGACACAGACATCACTGTTTTGAGTGTGTTTTGCGCTAAAAACGAGAAAGAAAATGATAACGAAAAGCAACCCAAACCTCAAATGAAAATACTTGTAATTCTTCCACGTTTTCCATATCCACTCGAAAAAGGCGACAAGCTGCGAGCATATCATCAGATACGTACTCTCGCCCAAAACGACGAGGTGTATCTTTTTGCTCTCTCGCATCATAAAGTCGACAAGTCGTCGATTGACGAACTCCGCCACTACTGTCGCGACATCTGCATTGCCCGTCTTTCGCGTTTGTCAGGAGTATTCCGCGTGCTGCGCAATTTCTTGTCGGTCCGTTCGCTGCAGATCGGCTACTGGGATAGCCGCAAGGCTCGCAAGCAGTGTCGACGCTTTGCCGACAAGGTCAATCCCGATGTCGTCTACGCCCAAATGGTTCGCACCATCGACTATGCTGCTCAATTGGAGAAACCGAAGGTGATTGATTTTCAGGATGCTTTGTCGCTCAACTTCGAACGGCGAATGATGACCCACAGGGGGTTGCGCTACTTCCTGCAGCACTACGAGTTCAAGATGTTGCGCTCGGCCGAATTCAGAGCCTGCTCCAACTTCGACCGCCTGACGGTTATTTCCGAGATAGACAGAGATGCCATCCCCCAGCATCGCGACACTGTGATTGACGTTGTGCGCAACGGGGTCGACGCCGACTACTACAGTCCCCAAGCCATACAGCATTCTGTCGACAAGCCCTACGACATTCTCTTCTGCGGCAACATGCAGTATAGACCTAACATAGACGCGGCACGCTTTCTCGTAAAGGAAATCATGCCCATCGTGTGGCGCGAATATCCCTCTGCCAGGGTGGCCATAGCCGGGGCAACACCCTCGGCAAGTGTCCGTCAGCTCGCCTCCGACCAGGTCACTGTCACAGGCTTCGTTCCAGATATGAGACTGCTATATGCCCAATCAAAGGTCTTTGTCGCTCCTATGCGTATCGGATCTGGATTGCAGAACAAGCTCCTCGAGGCCATGTCCATGCATCTGCCATGCATAACAACATCACTTGCCAACCATTCTCTCCGCGCCACCGACACAGAAAATATCCTTGTTTGCGACGATGCGCCAAGTTTCGCAAAGGCCATCGTCAGCCTGCTCCGCGACGAGGAAGCACGTGTACGAATCAGCGACAATGCGCAGCAGTATGTCCACAGCAATTTCTCCTGGCAGGCAACAGGACTACAGCTCCGACAAATTCTGCAACAGGCAATGGAAAAGCATAAATGATCAAGAGTCAGCATTGTAGGCTTATTCTATGCCACAGCACTGACGACGTAAAATAATCAGATGAAAAAGACTAATTGGAAGACAAACAAAGGCAAATTTAAAGGAGAGACCGGAGTGTGGGAGGCAGAGAACCAGAGACGCCCTTCACCTCAAGAGCGCAACACTTTCAGTACCGATGTCGTGCCCGAGAGGGCCATCCTTGTTTCGGTATGCGATTCCAAAACATCAATGCAACGCACCGAGGAGTGCCTTAAAGAACTTGCCTTCCTTCTGGAAACGGCTGGAGGAGTGCCTGTAAAGTCTGTCATACAGAAACTTGAGCGTCCCGACAGCCGAACCTATATAGGTAGCGGCAAACTTGAGGAACTGATCGAATACAAGAATGCGTTGGATATTGACTTTGTAGTGTTCGACGACGAACTTTCGCCGGCGCAGCTGCGCAACCTCGAGAAGGCTTTGAACTGCCGCATCCTTGACCGTACAACTCTGATCCTGGATATTTTTGCCAAACGTGCCCGCACCTCGATAGCCAAAACCCAAGTCGAACTGGCACAGCTGCAGTATATGCTGCCGCGACTTACCCGCCTGTGGACACACCTTGAACGACAGCGCGGCGGTATCGGTATGCGCGGCCCGGGTGAAAGCCAGATAGAAACCGACCGACGTCTTATCACCGAAAAGATTACACTTCTTAAGCAACGCCTTGCCGATATCGACAAGCAGAAAGTGCAGCAGCGCAAGAATCGCGAAAGCCTTATCCGTGTTGCCCTTGTGGGATACACCAATGTGGGCAAGTCGACTCTGATGAACCTCCTTTCCAAGTCAGACGTTTTTGCCGAAAACAAACTCTTTGCCACCCTCGACACGACAGTCCGAAAAGTGGTGTTCGGTAACCTTCCATTCCTGCTTACCGACACAGTAGGCTTCATACGCAAACTTCCACATGGTCTTGTCGAATCGTTCAAGTCCACTCTCGACGAGGTCTGCGAGGCCGACCTGTTGCTTCATGTCGTAGACATCTCACACCCCGACTACGAGCAGCAGATCGACTCCGTCAACCGGACTTTGGAGGAGATTAAAGCCAACGACAAACCTACGATTATGGTATTCAACAAAATAGATGCATACACCTATATTGAGAAAGAAGATGACGACCTGACGCCGATGACGAAAGCCAACTGGACCCTCGAAATGCTGGAGAATTCGTGGATGTCGAAGAGGGACCAGAACCGCGCCGTGTTCATCTCGGCTGCGAATCGCCAGAACATAGAGCGCCTAAGGGAAATGATGTACCAAGAGGTAAGCCGCCTGCATGCTGTCCGCTACCCTTACAACAATTTCTTGTATTGAAATGTCGTAAGGGTAGGGTAGTCAATTCTTTCTGCTTCCCTTGTCAAAAGGGTAGGGTAGTCAGCTCTTCGCGCTTCCTTTCTTCTTGCTTTTCTTTTCCTGCATTTCGCGTATTATGGCTACGGCGTCGGCAAGACTAATCGTAAGAGGGTCAACACCCGATTTCGGGAGGCGGAAATTCTCGTTGCGATAGGAGAGGTAAGGCCCGTATTTGCCGATGTTCGACACTACTTTTTCTCCTTCGTATTCACCAATTTCGTGGGGATAGAGCGTTTTCAGACGCTCTTTTTCTGAGGCCTGCTTCCGCTTGGTGTCTATTATCTCTATGGCGCGTTCCAGACTTACGGTATAGGGGTCGTCAGTCTTGGAGAGCGAGTAGAACTTGCTGTCATGACGCACGTATGGTCCGAAACGTCCGATGCTGATTACAACATCACTGCCTTCGTATTCGCCTATGGTACGTGGCAGCGAGAATAGTTCGAGCGCTTCCTCAAGGGTGATGCTCTCAATGCTCTGCCCTTTCTTCATCGAGGCAAATTTAGGCTTTTCGTCGGAGTTGGTGTCGCCAATCTGGATTACTGTTCCGTAACGTCCTATCTTTGCATATACGTTCTTGCCCGACTTGGGGTCGGTGCCGAGCAGGCGTTCGCCGCTTGTGCGCTTCGAGTGGCTCTGGGTCTGCTTCACGTTTTTGTGGAATGGAACGTAGAACTGACCGATCACATCGCGCCAGGCTTGCGAGCCATTGGCTATATCGTCAAAGTCTTTCTCCACTTTGGCGGTGAAGTTGTAGTCCATAATGTCGTTGAAATGTTCCATAAGGAACTGGTTCACTATGGTTCCAATGTCGGTGGGGAAAAGCTTGCCTTTCTCAGCTCCGAGATGTTCCACTTTCTGAGTGCGTTCCACGGCGCTGTGCGGTGCAACTGTGAGAGTTGTGATGTCGTAGTCCTGTGGAGCACGATCTTCCTTGATGACGTATTCTCTTTTCAGAATAGTAGAAATGGTTGGCGCATATGTTGACGGACGTCCAATGCCAAGGTCCTCGAGTTTCTTGACCAGGCTGGCCTCGGTGTATCGCGGCGGGTGTTGGGTGTAGTGCTGGGTGGCCTGTGCCTCCTGAAGCATTAGCGGGTCGCCGTTCTTCACTGTAGGCAGCTGCAGGTTGGGGTTCTCCTCCTCCTCGTCATCTGTCGATTCGAGGTATACCTTCAGAAATCCGTCGAAAAGGATCTGTTCGCCAGAGCATGAGAAATGCTCATGCTGGCCGGAAATGCTGATGTCTATTGTGGTTTTCTCCAGTTCGGCATCTGCCATCTGTGAGGCTATGGCTCGTTTCCATATAAGTTCGTAGAGGCGGCGTTGTGTAGTGTCGGCGTTGATGTCGGTAGCCTGCATGTCGGTGGGACGTATGGCTTCGTGCGCCTCCTGAGCGCCTTTTATCTTGGTATGATAGCGGCGTGTCTTTACGTAACGTTCACCATAGGTCGACGAGATTTGCTTGCGTGCCATCTCAAGAGCCACCTCGCTCAGGTTGGTCGAGTCGGTACGCATATAAGTGATATATCCCGACTCATACAACTGCTGGGCAATCTGCATCGTGCGAGCCACGGAATAGCCAAGTTTGCGCGATGCTTCCTGCTGCAGTGTTGAGGTGGTGAAGGGTGGTGCCGGACTGCGATGTGCCGGTTTGGTCTCCACCTTCGACACGCTGAACTGGCTGTCAGCTATCGAACTGAGGAAATCGTGGGCTTCCTGCTCGCTATCGAAACGACGGCTCAACTCGGCAACAAGACGGCGGCTGTCTGCGCTATGGAATTCCGCGGTAATCTTGAAATAGCTCTGCGACTTGAAGTTGTGGATTTCCTCTTCTCGCTCCACTATCAACCGCACAGCAACGCTCTGTACGCGACCGGCGCTGAGGGCGGGCTTTATCTTGGCCCACAGTATCGGACTGATTTCGTAACCTACAAGACGGTCCAGTACTCGGCGAGCCTGCTGGGCATCGACAAGGTTCATGTCAATGTCACGTGGATGCTCTATGGCATGGAGGATGGCATTCTTGGTGATTTCGTTGAATACTATGCGTTTTGTCTTCTCAGGCTGTAGGTTCAATGTCTCACGCAGATGCCATGCGATAGCTTCTCCTTCACGGTCCTCATCGGATGCAAGCCATACGGTGTCGGCGCTTTTGGCCGCTTTGCGAAGGTCGGCAACAAGCTTGTTCTTCTCTTCTGCTATCTGGTATTCGGGTTCGTAGTTGTTGTCGACATCAATGCTCATTTCTTTTTTGGCAAGGTCGCGGATGTGTCCGTAACTCGACATGACGGTATAGTCTTTGCCAAGAAACTTTTCGATGGTTTTGGCTTTGGCAGGCGACTCAACGATAACGAGATTCTTCATGGAGTTGAAAATTGAGATTTATGTACAACTTCTTAATTATTAATTTTTATTTATTGTATTCCAATAATTATTCGATGTGCAAAGGTAGCAACTTTTTTTTTATTTGAAAAAGTTTTTTACTTTTGTGTTTCCTTTATGAGGATGGCGTTATTGGCTAAGTGCTATGTTTTAAGATAGTTTTACATCATTTATCGCGCAATGAACAAGGGCAGAATAATTGTATCGGTGACGAACGACTTGCTGACCGACCAGAGGGTCCATCGCTCATGCTTGGCCATGACCGAAGAAGGGTACGACGTAACCCTCATCGGCAGGATGCTCAAGGACAGTAAACCGCTCCAAAGGCCTTATCGTATTATTCGTATGAGATTGTTGTTCAATCGGAAAGCCCTCTTTTATGCGGAATACAACATTAGGCTCTTTTTAAAACTGCTCTTTTCGAAAGCCGACTGTTTCTATGCCAACGACACCGACACGCTTCCTGCCAACTATTTTGCTGCACGCCTGCGTGCTAAGAAGCTTGTTTTCGATGCTCACGAACTATTCCCAGAAGTGCCGGAACTCACCAGCCGACCGGCTGTCAAGAAGGTGTGGACCTGGATCGAAGACACACTCTTCCCGCGTCTGGCTCGCCACTCAACCCCCAATATTCCTGCCACCACGGCAGCATTTACAGTCTGCAAGTCTATCGCCGACATCTACAAGCAACGCTATGGTCTGCAGATGGCTGTGGTGAGGAATGTTCCGTTGCGGCGTCCTGCTGTGGTCCATGCCGACAGTAAACCCCATAAAATACTCCTCTACCAGGGTGCTGTCAACGTTGGACGAGGCATAGAGTGGATGATGCAAGCAATGAAATATTTGCCCGATTGCCTGTTTGTTGTCGCCGGCACTGGCGATTTGTTTTACGAACTGAAACAGAACACGCTCGACAATGTGCTTTTCGTCGGCCGTCTGCAACCCGACGAGTTGTACAAACTCACTGCCAAAGCAAGTCTCGGCATTTCTCTGCTCGAAAACAGGGGGCTGAACTATTACTATTCGCTGCCCAACAGGCTGGCCGATTTTGTGCAGGCAGGTGTGCCGGTGCTGGCCACAGATTTCCCCGAAATCAGGGCTGTCGTCGAACGTTACGGAATTGGCACCCTATTGCCTCCTCAGCCTTTCTTCCGCGACAAGGGAGTCTCCCAACCTCCCGATCCGATGCTTCTTGCGCAGAAAGTCAGAGAGACATTGGACTTTTGGGAAAAAATGTCTCCCGACGAAAAACAACAACGCTTCAATCTTGCCGCTTCCGACCTCAGTTGGGATAACGACAAAAAAGTGCTCATAAACTCCATAAACACTATTATGGGCCATGACAAATAAATTATGGCCTCAAAAAAATAAAAAGCCCCATGACGCGTTATCGTCTTATATCTTGTCATTCGTGCCTCGCAATCTAAGCGAAGGACTCTTTTAAACTAAAAAAACACATCATCGCAAAATGCTTTACAATCTTTTCGCTCTGATCTATATTTTAGGACCTTTCATAGGACTCTGTTTTATCTTCAAAAAAGTCAATATCGATTGGTGGAAGGCTCTGATTCCCATCTATAATATTGTGCTATGGATAAAACTCTGCGGGAAAAACTGGAAATGGTACATCTATTTCCTCGTTCCGGCCATCAACATCTTCACCTTCCTCATGCTTGTTGTCGAAACAGCCAAAGTCTTCGGACGTCATGGTTTCTGGGAACAGACTCTTGCTGTCCTTTTCCCTTTCGCTTATATGCCCTATGTCGGTCTCAACAGCTACCAATACCTTGACCCGAAGACCCACGAAGTCAAAAAATATTCCTCGGCTCGCGAATGGTTAGATGCTATAGTATTTGCACTCATCGCAGCCGTAATCATCAGAGGCAACTGTTTCGAGTTCTACAAGATTCCTTCTTCCTCAATGGAGAAATCACTACTTGTCGGCGACTACCTCATGGTCAGCAAAATGAGCTATGGCCCACGTGTCCCAATGACTCCACTTTCGTTTCCTCTGGTCCACAATGTCCTGCCGTTGACCGACGGTCAGTGCGAGTCGTATCTCAAATGGATCAAGCTGCCCTATCACCGCTACCCGGGGTTTGGCAAAGTACAACGATTCGATGCCACAGTTTTCAACTATCCCGACGGTGACACCGTTTGCACCGCTTTCCAGAGCAACAGGTCTTATCATGACCTCGTGCGCGAATATGGCCGCGAAACAGTCCATTCTCAGAAAAACATTTTCGGCAACATAGTTGTCAGACCTGTCGACAAACGCGAGAATTTCATTAAGCGCTGTATCGGACTCCCAGGCGAAACATTGCAGATACGCGACCAAAAGGTCTTTATCGATGGAAAACCAATCGAAAAACCCTCAGCAGCCGAATTCAACTATGCCGTACGACTCACTGAAAGCGTTGAGGACTATCTGGCCTCAATGTCCAAGATGGGTACCTATGGATCCGACCTTCTGTCGCTCAAGCTGCAGAAAGACATGCACTTCTTCCAATCGAACGGCATATCTACAGAGGACTGCAACAACTCTATAGGCTACTACCAATATGTGTTTCTCAACGATAAACAGCTTGAAGGACTGCAGCAACTCTCAAAGTATATCTCAATTGATATAATGTCCTTCTGCAGGGAAGATAGCAGCCGGCTCGTCCGTCTGTCGCCGCGTTACAAGCTCACAGGCTCTCCATCATACGAGAACGAGATTGCTGACGCCATCATGAAAATACCTCAGATTCTGAAGGACAACGGAGTGGAACAAAGAGATATTGACTTGATGGGACAGATTTATACCATCCCTATGACCGACGAAACCGCCAACCGTTTGCGGCAAAACAATTTTGTGGCTGAAGTCATTCCTCTCTCGATTCAAGAAGGGTGTTCGGGAACAGATCTTTTCCCTCATTCTGATGAATATCAATGGTCTGTCGATAATTTCGGTCCTGTCACCATTCCAGCCAAAGGCCTTACCATCCCACTCAACATGCATTCGCTTCCTCTCTACAGACGAGTCATCGAAGTCTTCGAAGGCAATTCTTTGGAAGTTGTCGGCAACCGCATCTTGATCAATGGCAAAGAAGCTTCAGAATATACCTTCAAGATGGACTACTATTGGATGATGGGCGACAATAGACACAACAGCGCAGACAGCCGCTATTGGGGCTTTGTACCAGAAAACCACATCACAGGTCGTGCCTCCATGATTGTATTCTCCAAAGATGCCGACAGTGGCAAACCTCGTTTCGAACGCATCTTTAGACGTAAACTATAGCAAACCGGTTATGTCTTCAAAATGATACGAGGATGACTGCATTCAGCCATCCTCGTATTTTTGTGTCATTGTTTAAAGGCTCGATGATGCCTATTGTATTTCCTTTCGTAGCTGTTTGGTTATGGCTTTGGCAGCCTGTCGTCCGGCTCCCATGGCAAGGATAACGGTTGCCGCTCCGCTGACCGCATCGCCTCCGGCAAAGACCATGTGGCGCGATGTGCATCCGTCGGCATCGGTCTTGATTCCGCCCCATGATTCGGTATCCAATCCGGGCGTGGTGCTCTTGATGAGAGGGTTCGGACTTGTGCCAAGGGCTATTATCAAGTTGTCAAGTTCTATGTCGAACTCGCTGCCTGGAATTGTCGCAAAACGGCGTCGCCCTGTCTCGTCCGGTTCTCCCATAGCCATGCGTACCAGTCGCACTCCACCCACATTGCCATTGCCGTCGTCGATTACGGCAACAGGATTGCATTCAAAACAGAACTCTATGCCTTCCTCCTTGGCGTGATGTACCTCCTCTTGGCGTGCAGGCATATCCTTTTCGCCGCGTCGATAGATCACTGTCACATCGCACCCTAAGCGGCGTGCCGTACGTGCGGCATCCATAGCCACATTGCCACCGCCCACAACACCTACTTTCTTTCCCAGCATGATAGGAGTGTCGTAATTGCTGTCGTAGCCGTGCATTAGGTTTGTGCGTGTCAGAAGTTCGTTGGCCGACAATACTCCAACGAGTGTTTCTCCGGGTATTCCCATAAACTTTGGCAATCCGGCCCCGGAAGCTATATATACCGCATCAAACCCTTGATGGTTGAATAGGTCGTCGACCGTTACCGACTTGCCGACAATCACGTTTGTGTATATCTTTACCCCGAGTCGTTTCAGGTTCTCTATCTCAGGTTCCACAACACGCTGCTTTGGCAGACGGAATTCGGGTATGCCATATACCAGCACACCGCCAGCTTGGTGCAGCGCTTCGAATATCGTAACATCGAATCCGGCTTTCGCAAGGTCTCCGGCACAAGCAAGCCCCGAAGGACCACTCCCGATTATGGCCACTTTCCCGTTCCTGTTCTCGTTCGCTTTGTCGTTATCGTTATCGTTATGGTTTCCCTTCTCCCTGTTCCAGTCTGCTACATATCGCTCCAGGGCTCCGATTGCTATCGGTTGTCCTTTGTGGCCGAGTATGCACGCCCCTTCGCATTGCGTCTCTTGCGGACACACTCGTCCGCATACGGCTGGCAGTGACGAGTCCATCGCAATGATACGGCCGGCTTCTGCAATGTCGTTGCGCTTCACAGCAGCAATGAAGTCGGGTATTCTGATGCCTACAGGACACTGGCTTACGCAGAGCGGCTTCTTGCAGTTCAGGCAGCGTGAAGCCTCGATAATGGCTTGCTTCTCGCTGAATCCGTAAGAAACCTCGTCAAAGTTGTGGATGCGCTTTTCTGGTTCCTGTTCGGCAGGCTTTTGTCGCTCAGGCCTTTTTTCTGCATCAAGAGCCGCATCTACGGCATCGGCCAGATTGCAGCGGTGTCCTCCTTCGCTCGTGGCTATGCGGTATTTGCGGGCATCCGGTTGGGCCAGACGGCTCATCGCTTCATCGAAGTTCACCAGATGGCCGTCGAACTCTGGACCGTCGACACAGGTGAATTTCACCTTGTTGTCAACACTCACGCGGCATGCACCGCACATTCCCGTACCGTCTACCATCATCGAATTAAGCGACACGATTGTGTGTAGGTTATATTGCTTTGTCAGCAACGACACGTATTTCATCATTGGAAGAGGCCCTATGGCCACACAGCAGTCGTATTTGTTGCCAGACTCTATGAGTTGCCGTATCTTGTCGGTGACAAGTCCCTTCTCGCCATAGCTGCCGTCGTCGGTCATGATGTACAGATTCTGGCATACCGACCGCATGCGGTCTTCGAAAAAGATAAAGTCTTTGCTGCGTGCCCCAATCACGATGTCGGTGTTGAGCCCGAAGCGGTAAGCCCATTTGGCCTGCGGATATACAGGTGCTGTGCCTACACCGCCAGCAACAAACAGTATGCGCAGCTCAGGGTTACGTTCGAAGAGGTCTATCACTTCGGCCGGTCGTCCCAGTGGACCTACAATGCTGTACAGATTGTCGCCTTTTTCCATGTCCGACAGCTTGCGCGTCGAATCGCCTACAATCTGGAACACAATGGTTACAACACTCTCTTCGTGGTTGATGTCGCAGATGGTCAGCGGTACTCGTTCGCCTGCCGCATCAGGAATGACAATCAGAAACTGGCCTGGTCGGCCGCTTTGCGCTATCCAAGGCGCTTCTACATCCATGAGGACTGTCGCCGGTGTGAGAAACTCTTTTTTAAGAATCTGGTACATGATGTATCGTTTTAGGTTTCAGTTTTTTTGGGGGGATCAAAGACTTCTTATAAGGCTGTCGATATAGGCCACTTGACGTTGGCGCGGGTTGCCTTCGTAGTTAAGGATTACATAGTCGGCACGGTCCATTTTCTCTTCTGCCGCAAGCTGGTTGCGCATCCGCTCTTCGATCTGTTCTCTCGATGCATTGTCGCGGACAGCAAGGCGGCTGATGCGTTCTTCTCGATCCAGATATATGGCAATCACGGCATCCAGTTTCCTGTCGAGATTGTATTCATATAGAATCGCTGATTCAATGATTACGTATGGCGTCGCCGCATCATGGCTCTCTGCCCAAATGGCGAAATCATGCATGACACGTGGATGGACCAGTCTGTTGAGCTCTTCCATTCTTGACTCATCGTTGAATACTATGCTCGCTATAGCCCTCTTGTCCGCACTTCCGTCGCTACGGAACACACTGTCGCCAAATATCCGCCTGACTTCTTCCAGAAATAACGGATCCTCGTAGTATGTCGCAGCATGGCTGTCGGCAACAAAACATGGCGTGCCGATACGCTCAAACTCGTGCACCACTGTCGTTTTCCCGCAACCTATGCCTCCCGTAAGCCCTATTAGTTTCATATTTCAACATTTAACCCTTAATACTTACTTGATAACAATATATTGAATCTGTTCCGGATATACCGACTTGATGCGCACGTTGGCCGGATACGACGAAACTACAGGATCAAGCATCGACGATGTGTCGCTCCTGATTGTAGCTGTTGCCACGAAGTCGTCAGCACTTATACTGTTGTAGTCCTTGCTCGGCACGATACATGTCACTTCGATATTTGCAGGATACATCTTCACCCGGTCTGTCGCTTTGGTCTTCAGCCCGTTGCCTGTCTGCAGTTGTAAGGGCAGTTCGATTTTCTTCTCAATAAAGGTCTCAACGGGAAGATATATGTCGACAGTTTGTGTAGAGACATGCAGGTCTTTGTATTTCTGCCATATAGTGTCAAGCCGAATCTTGTATTTGCCGCTCAGACGGATGTCTCTGATTGTCTGGTGTGCAGCCATCAGTCTGTCGATTTTGTCGAGCGACTCTTGGCTCCCGTATAGCCATACCGTGTCGGGACTCACCACTGGTTCGCCACATAGTCCCACCATGTCGACAAACTGGAAGCTCACCGGACTGATGTCAGGAACAAAAGCCTTGCTCTTACGGGGCGACAGATGCACATTGAGCTGTGCGCTCACAGGTGCTATGCTTGTCACCCCTCGCATGTCTATCTGTTTCCTTATTATGTCCAGATATTCTTCAGTGTTTAGTGTGAACCGGATATCCGATGACGAATCTCTGTCTTTGCCGATAAATCTCGCCACGTTCAGATGGATTGTATGGTTGTCCTTGAGCCCTCGGTTGAAGGCTCTGAATCCGTTGCTCACAATGTCCAGCGTCGCTGTACTGTCAAGTTGTATTATTGCAAAGCGCGACCGGTCTATCCCGTCATAAACAATATGGTAGTTCTCGCGAAAATGGCGGTTTTCCGACATCGACGACACTATCCACACCAATCCAACAGCCAACACCGCGAAGCAAAAACCACGCGACTGTTTGATGCGTTGTATGATGCGACTACCCATCGACTACTGTTTTTTCTCCTCCACAGTATTGTCTCCTGTGGTCACAGCCTGTATGAAATTTTTTTCGACAGTGATTACAACGCCGTTCGATATCTCCACATCGATAGTGGTTTCGTTGACAGAATGCACTTTGCCGTATATGCCGCCAGCGCAGAGCACACGGTCGCCCTTCTTTAGCTGCGAGCGCATTTTTGCTTCCTCTTTGGCTCTCTTGTTTTGCGGCCTTATCATAAGCAGCCACATCACAACAAAAAGGAGGATGATCATAATCAGTCCGCTGCCACTGCTGCCGGCAGCACCTTGTGCTTGAAGAAGAATAAAGTTGATGTTCATTTTTTTATACTATTATTGTTGATTGATTCTTAAATAAAACTTAACATTTGTTTTTATCTGACTGTTGCCATTATGCGGAGCTTAGTCCTTGCCGGTTGTGCGTTGGTTGCAACAACAACCTCCTTCACCTGATAGCCCGACATGCCTTGCGATTTGAACGAGACCGTCACATAGCCCGTCCCGCCTGGCGCAATGCGTTCCCGCGGGTAGTCGGCCACTGTGCATCCGCACGAAGCGTCGCATCCGCTTATCACCAGGTCGGCATTGCCTGTGTTCGTAAACTTGAAGCTGTACGAGATGTTTTCCCCGGCCATCAGCTGACCGAAGTCGTGCATGTCCGTTTCGAATGTAATGCGCGGCATCTTCTCGCTCTCGTCGTATCCGTTTGCGCTGTTCGGGTTCTTTATGATGTCCACATCCGCAGTTCCGTTGTTGCCGCACGATAGGGTCGCAAGCAGCAGCGCAGCCATAATAAAATGTCCTATTGTCTTCATTTGTTTCTTTATGCTTATTTTTCAAGTTCGGGATCGTACATTCCGCGTTCGTCCTTCACAACTCTGCCGGCCACCCGCAACTCGATAAGTATCTTGTCAAGTATTCCGTTGATAAACAGTTTGCTTTTCTCTGTCGAGAATTCTTTCGACAGCTCTATATATTCGTCTACCGTAACCCGCTCAGGGATCGACGGACAGCATGTAAACTCCGTCACTGCCATGTTGATCAGCAGTATGTCCATCAATGCCACTCGCTCAAAATCCCAATTCTGCAGGTGCTTGCGTATCATTGGCTCCACATCGTCAATGTGCTTGAATGTGTCTACTGCCAGTTTCCGCGCAAAATCATACGCATCAGCCTCATTCTCGTTGCGTCGGTCGTATACCAACGGGCAAGGAGTAGCCTCGTTGGTGTGTTCCTCGTCAAATTCCTTGAGCATCATATACACATATTGTGCAATCTGGTCGAAATCATCTTCCCACATCAAATCCCGCTCGAAGATTATGTCGCGCAGCGTGCTGTCGTTGATAAGCATCTTGAAAGCAGCAATAGCGATATTGCGGTCGCTGACAAACGAAAAGTCGCCAGCCGCAACATAGTCCTTGTAGGGCTGCGAAACCTTGAAAGCGTTCAGAATCTTGCGGAAGACATCGAAGTTGTTCGACCAGTCAATGTGTAACCTGTTGATCTGCTGCCTCAACTCAAAACCGCTTTCCAGACGCGATATAAACAAGTTGTTTGCCAAAGGTTTCAGCAATTCAATCTCCACTTGCTGCGAACTGAATTTCTGCATTTCTGCTTCTATGACCTTTTCGGCAGTAAAGGCTAACTGACCCAGCGTGCTGAGTTGTATTATGCCCAAATCGTTGAGCCGTAGTACGTTGTAGTCAAAGCACTTGACTATTTCGTCAGTCGTTGTGTACTGGTTGGTCACGCCTGCATATACCGTCTGCAGGGCTTTTGCACGCAAAAAATGTCTGCTTAGCATACTATATTGATAATTCGTTTAGGTACGAAAATGATTTTCTTGGGTTCCTTGCCTGCAAGCCACTTCTGTGTTTCGGGCAGTTCTTTGACGGCAGCGATGGCGTCGTCTTGTGTGCAGTTGGCGGGCAGTTCAAGGGTGAATCGCATTTTCCCGTTGAACGAGACGGGGTAGGTGAAGGAGTCTTCCACCAGCTGACCTTCGTCGAATTGCGGCCATTCGGCCTTACAAACCGACTCGGTGTTTCCCAAAAGGTGCCACAGCTCTTCGGCGATGTGTGGGGCGAATGGGGCAATCAGTATGGTAAGCGGTTCGAGGATGGCCCGTTTGTTGCATTTCAGCGAAGCAAGGTCGTTGGCACAAATCATGAATGTGCTGACGCTTGTGTTGAACGAGAAACGCTCTATGTCGTCGGTGACTTTCTTTATGGTTTGGTGCAGGATTTTCAGTTCTTCTTTGGTCGGTGTCTCGTCGCTGACGGCAAAGTTGTTGCCCTCGTCGTGGAAAAGACGCCAGAATTTCTTGAAGAAGCGGAATACGCCTTCGATGCCCTTGGTGTCCCACGGCTTGGCCTGTTCGACAGGGCCGAGGAACATCTCGTACATGCGCAGCGTGTCGGCGCCGTAGCGTGCAACGAGGTCGTCGGGGTTCTGTACGTTGAACATCGATTTCGACATTTTCTCGATCTCCCATCCGCAGATGTATTTGCCGTCTTCGAGTTCGAAGCGAGCGTCGGCGAATTCGGGACGCCACTGGCGGAAGCGTTCGATGTCGAGTATGTCGTTGTCGACGATGTTGATGTCGACATGAATGGGGGTCACGCTGTCAGGGTCTTTGACGAGGCCTTTGGAAACGAAGAGCTTGTTGTCGGCCTTTGAGCGATAGACAAAGCTCGACCGGCCTTGAATCATACCCTGGTTGACGAGTTTCTGGAACGGCTCCTCTTTCACGGCAAGACCGATGTCGAAGAGGAATTTGTTCCAGAAGCGTGCATATATAAGGTGGCCAGTGCCATGCTCGGCGCCACCGACGTAGAGGTCCACGTTCTGCCAGTAGCCTACGGCCTGGTGCGAGAAGTATTCCTTGTCGTTGCTCGGGTCCATATAGCGCAGGTAGTATCCGCTGCTGCCTGCAAATCCGGGCATTGTGCTCAGTTCGAGCGGGAAGATGGTTTTGCCGTCGATGAGCGATTTGCTTACGATGCACTTGTTGGCCTCGTCCCATGCCCAGCATTCGGCATGGCCCAGCGGAGGCTCGCCTGTTGCGGTGGGTTTGAAGTCCTTCACCTCAGGCAGCTCCAGCGGCAGGCATTCTTCGGGAATGGGGTAGGGGATGCCCTCTTTATAGTAGATGGGGAAGGGTTCGCCCCAGTAGCGCTGGCGGCTGAATATGGCGTCGCGCAGGCGGTAGTTGACGGTGCGGTGGCCTATGCCCATCTCTTCTATTTTGTCTATCACTGCGGCCATGGCTTCTTTGACTTTCATGCCGCTTACGAAGCCGCTGTTGACCGAATAGCCGGTCTTGGCATCCATGCTTTCGGACCACGTCGCCGGGTCGGAGGTGACATCCTTTTCGAGCGACACCACCTGACGGATAGGCAGGTCGAAATGGCGTGCAAAGGCGAAGTCGCGGCTGTCGTGGGCCGGCACTGCCATGATGGCACCTGTGCCGTAGCCTGCCAGCACGTAGTCGCTCACCCAGATGGGTATTTTCTCTTCTGTCAGTGGGTTGATGGCGTAGGCACCGGTGAATACGCCGCTCACTTTCTTGACCTCGGCTTGGCGTTCGCGCTCGCTGCGGTTCTTGGCCCATGTGACGTATTCCTCGACCTCGGCCTTGCGGTCGGGCGTGGTGATTTGGTCTATCAGCTCATGTTCAGGACAGAGCACCATGAAGGTGACGCCGAAGATGGTGTCGGGGCGGGTGGTGAAGATCTCGAAACTGGGTACTGGTTGCGGGTCGAATTGCGGCATATAGGCCTGTGCGCCAGGCAACACGTTGGCGTTGGTCGGAACATCCAGCGGGAACCATACGGCTGCGCCCTCGCTGCGGCCTATCCAGTTGCGCTGAATCTCTTTGAGCGAGTCGGTCCAGTCCACCTGCTCCAGCCCGTCGACCAAGCGTTGGGCGTAGGCGGTGATGCGTAGGCTCCATTGGCGCATCAGCTTGCGCTCGACGGGGTAGCCGCCACGCACGCTGAGGCCGTTGACCACTTCGTCGTTGGCCAGTACCGTGCCCAGCTCGGCGCACCAGTTGACAGGGATGTCGGCAAGGTATGCCAGACGGAAGTTCATCAGGTAGTTCTGGCGATCCTTCTCGTCCATGTCGCTCCAGTGTTTGCCGTCGATGTCGGGGTTCTCATTGTCCAGCTTTGCGACCAGTTCGCTTATTGGGCGGGCTTTCTGCTGCTCTTCGTCGTAGTAGTGGTTAAAGAGTTGGATGAAAGTCCATTGTGTCCACTTGTAGTACTGCGGGTCACAGGTACGAACCTCGCGGCTCCAGTCGAAACTGAAGCCTATTTTGTCCAGCTGCTCGCGGTAGCGCTTGATGTTTTGTTCTGTGGTGATGGCCGGATGCTGGCCCGTCTGTATGGCGTACTGCTCAGCCGGCAGACCATAGGCGTCGTAGCCCATGGGGTGCAGCACGTTGAATCCGCGCAGACGCTTGTAGCGGGCGTAGATGTCGCTTGCGATGTAGCCAAGAGGGTGACCCACATGCAGTCCCGCTCCCGAAGGGTAGGGGAACATGTCGAGTACATAAAAATGAGGCTTATCCGATTTGTTTTCCACATGGTAGGTGTGTTGGTCGCGCCAATACTGCTGCCATTTGGGTTCGATTTCGTTAAAATTGTAGTCCATCTTTCAGTCTTTCAAAGTGGTTTGTTCGGTACTTGTAAAATAAATCATTGTTATCCAATATGATGTGTTTTACAAGTTTAAAAATACAAACTGCAAATTTACACAAAAATCTTTATTACAACAAAATTTAGTATTTTTGCAAATCCAAAAACAATGCAGAAATTCCTCAATTCACAAATATTAAGACCTAATTCTCAGTTTTTAATTTTATTTATAATTTTAATTCTAAATGGATAAACTCAGTTATGCACTTGGCCATAATATTGGCCGTCAATTGTTGGATATGGGACTCGAGACGAGTCTGAATGTAGATGACTTTGCATCAGCCATACGCGATCTTTTCACTGGTAAGAATGCCCAGCTCTCGACCGAAGAGATGCACAGCATCCTCGACAAGTTCTTCACCGAGATGGAAGCCCTCCAGCAGGCCGAGGCTGCCGAGCGCGGCAAAGCAGCCAAAGGCGAAGGCGAGGCATTCCTGGCCGAGAACGCCAAGCGCGAAGGCGTTTTCTGTACCCGCAGCGGATTGCAGTACGAGGTTTTGGCCGAGGGCAACGGTCCGCGTCCTACGGCCAGCGACACCGTGCGTTGCCACTATGAGGGCACTCTGATCGACGGCACTGTGTTCGACAGCAGCTATCGCCGCAACCAGCCGGCCGAATTCGGTCTGCGCCAGGTTATTGCCGGATGGACCGAGGGTGTACAGATGATGAAGGTCGGCTCCAAATACAAATTCTACATTCCCTATCAGTTGGGCTATGGCGAACACGGTGCCGGCAACTCGATTCCGCCTTATGCAGCATTGATTTTCACTGTCGAACTCCTGGCTATCGTCTGACGTTGCTCAGGACTTAAGGCACGTTTCATAATTCAATAGCCTCGGCAAAAGGATTGCCGAGGCTATTGTGTTTGTGTGCTCTCATATCGTTTCCAGCTCTGCGGCCCGCTTTTCCACATCAAACCTGCTCAATGATATTCGGGTTGGTCAAGAATTGGAAAAGCCCTATTGTCAAAACACCGTTGTCGTCGTACATAGGAGGGAAATGTCCCGACACTATGAGTTGAGGAAAAGCATATTGTCTTCTTTTATCTCCATCTCTTGCAGTCTCTTGCGGAATAACTCATTCAGCAGAAAGGACTTGCCGCATCGGCGTATCCCTGTTACAACCTTGATGAGTCCATTATGCATTGAACCAACAAGACTATCAACGTATTGCTCTCTTTTTATAACCATATAATTCCATTTTTCTGCCTCTTGTGTCTATTTTTTGTGGTGCAACAACCTACTAATGTATTAACGCATTTACGCATTCACACGTTCTGCCTCGATAGAGGCCTTGTGGTATGCCTGCGAACCATAGGTCGCGAGCACAAATGAATCAAAGTTGACCCAGCGAGTCAGCTCCGCTGAATAAATCATATGTAGCGAGTCAGCACCGCTGAAATAAATCAAATCATGCGAAAAACCCCTATGCTATTGGGGAGGGCATCGATAAACTCTCGTTAAGATTTCACATATTA
>CAMOFI010000008.1 GCA_946613135.1 uncultured Bacteroidales bacterium | reverse complement strand
TTAAAGTATCAGCTCGGCATAAGAGCTTTCTGTCTCGTAAAGGCGAAGGCTGTGGAGAGCCACTGTAGGAGGCATGTGCGGACCGAGCAAGCTGGCGAAATGAATAAGCATGTTTTCGCTTGTGGGTTGGAATGATGTCACGATAAGTTTTGTTCCCTCTATGCTGCTGTAGGGTGAGTCCTTCTGCACGACGAGGGCGTGGTCGAAGGGCTCTATCAGGTGTTTGGCCACAATCTGCTTTATGTCGCCAAAATCCATTACCATGCCGTTTTTGGCGTTGTCGGCGCTTGCTATGGGCTCTCCTTCTACGGTTACAAGCAGCCGGTAGTTGTGCCCATGTATATTGCTGCACTTCCCGTCGTAGCCCGTAAGCGAGTGCGCCATCTGGAAGTCGAACTGTTTGGTGAGACGTAAAATCATAAGTTTTTCTGTACCGTTTTTTTCGTGATGCGTATCGTTTCGCCGCTATGTGATGGCAGCTCGAACATCAGGTCGTTCATTACCTTTTCCATTATCGAGCGGAGTCCGCGAGCGCCGAGTTTGTATTCCACTGCAGTGTCAACGATTTGGTTGAGTGCAGCAGTGTCGAATTCAAGCTTCACGTCGTCCATTTTGAACAGTTCTTGATATTGTTTGACGAGGGCGTTCTTGGGTTCAGTAAGGATGCGGAGCAATGCGTTGCGATCGAGTGGGTCGAGGTGGGTCAGCACTGGGAAACGACCCACCAGTTCGGGTATCAGTCCGAACTTTTTGAGGTCCATCGGCTGGATGTATTGCAGCATGTTGTGGCGGTCTATCTCTTCTCTCGTCTTCGAGCCGTTGAATCCGATTACGTTCGAGTTCATGCGGAGGGCTATGTCGCGTTCGATACCGTCGAAAGCTCCTCCCGAGATGAATAGGATGTTGCGAGTGTTCACCTGTATCATCTGCTGTTCTGGATGCTTGCGTCCTCCGTTGGGCGGCACGTTCACTATGGCACCCTCGAGCAGTTTGAGAAGTGCCTGTTGCACTCCTTCGCCTGAAACGTCGCGTGTTATTGACGGATTGTCGCTCTTGCGTGCAATCTTGTCAATCTCGTCGATGAAGACAATGCCGCGTTCCGCAGCAGCCACGTCGTAGTCTGCAGCTTGCAGCAGTCGAACGAGCACGTTTTCGACATCGTCGCCCACATATCCGGCTTCCGTCAGCGTTGTCGCGTCGGCTATGCAGAAAGGCACGTCGAGCATCCGCGCAATAGTTCTGGCCATAAGCGTTTTGCCAGTTCCTGTCTCTCCCACAAGGATTATGTTCGACTTTTCGATCTCCACATCGTTCGACGAGCCTGTCCTTTCGTAGTACTGTAGCCGTTTGTAGTGGTTGTATACAGCAACGGCGAGGATTTTCTTTGCATCGTCTTGACCGATGACGTACTGGTCCATCAGTTGCTTTATTTCCGTGGGAGTCGGGATGTGCTTGTCCGGCGTGTAGTGTCTCTTGCCTTTCGAAGTTGCGGGATCCTCCTGTTTCAGTATCAGGTTGGCCTGGCTGACACAGTCGGGGCATATATATCCGTCGATGCCCGTAAGGAGCATCGAACATTGCGAAGCCGGACGTCCGCAAAATGAGCAGTGTTCTTCGTTGTTGTTTTTCTTTGGCATTATAGTTTATTTTTTATTCTTCAATCGTTAAAGCGCCATTTCCCGTTTTTCTCCTCTCCTGCTGGTCTGCAAAAACCATGTTGAGTAACCCCTTAGCGCCTGTTTCTCAAACTGGTTTCGAGCGTTCCTGATCCTGTCGCAGGAATATGAACAGCAGTATGGTGAAAGCAATGAGCGACGAACCTCCGTAGCTGAAAAACGGTAGCGGAATACCTATCACAGGCAGCAACCCCAGCACCATGCCGATGTTGATGAATACATGCACAAAAAGTATGCTGGCGACGGAATAGCCGTAGAAACGCGAAAATCGCGAATACTGTCGCTCCGCAAGTGTTACCAGCCTCAGAAGCAGGCATACATAGAGCAGCGTTACCGCCGTGGCGCCGACAAAGCCCCATTCCTCGCCTACCGTGCAGAAAATGAAGTCGGTCTCCTGTTCGGGCACAAAGTCGGCTTTTGTTATGGTGCCGTTCAGGAATCCCTTCCCAATTACGCCACCCGACCCGATGGCTATTTTCGACTGGTACACGTTATATCCTGTTCCGCGAGTATCGTCCGTCTTGCCAAGCAGCACATAGATACGGTCGCGCTGGTGAGGTTCCAGGATATGTTCAAACGCGAAGTCGACCGACAAAGTGAAGAGCGAGCAGGCAAGAAATACCACCGTAGCCCACATGTAGTGCTTGCGAGTGCGTTTGTTGAGCCATACAAAAAGGTAGAAAAGTGCTATAAGAGCAAGCATTCCTATAATGATGAAACGGTTTACGAGCAGAGCCACGACGAAAAGAATTATTGCTATAAGCCCGAAGATGAGTATCTTTGGCGAAAGACCTTCGCGATAGAGCGGCAATACGAAACCAGCAAAGACCATCGCCGACCCTGTGTCGTGCTGCAGCAGTATCAGCAGAGCCGGAATAAGGACAATCACCCACGAAACAATCTTAGTGCGGACCAGCTTATAGTCCAAGTCGAGCGAACTCATGTATTTCGCAAGAGCCAGAGCTGTGGCGAATTTTGCAAATTCTGAGGGCTGCAGCTTAAAAGAGCCGAAGTCTATCCACGACTGGCCGCCTTTCGTCACGTTGGCCACAAAGAGGGTGACCACCAAAAGCAGCAGTGCGCCGAGGTAGATGAAATAAGCAGTCTGCGAAAAAATCTTCGGGTCGGTAAGTGTGATCACAAGAGCAAAAAACAACGACACGCCTATCCATATAAGCTGCTTGCCGTGCTTGGTAGAAAAATCAAATATTCCAGCATGACTCTCGTCATAGCATGCCGCATATATGTTCAGCCAACCGAACAACAGTATGGCCAAGTATAGTGTTAGCGATATCCAGTCGATTTTGTTCTCCATCATTTCCTTTTCTTTTTCGATATGCGGGTAAGAGGCAGCTTCTGGCAAGGAGCAGCCTCGCGATAGTATTTCTCCAGTTCCGTGCGTGTCACGTTTCCGCGAATGTATTTCTCCACCACAAGGCTCGCTATCGGAGCAGCCCAGAAACCGCCGCCACCCGGAGCGTTCTCCACATACACGGCTACAGCTATTTTGGGGTTCTCCTTCGGAGCAAAACAGATAAAAACAGAGTGGTCGTAGCCGATATTCTGCGCTGTGCCAGTTTTGCCACACACGTCAATGTCTGCAATGTTGGCCCGTCGTGCTGTGCCTCCTGCAGTGTGCACAACATCATACATTCCTGCTGCCGCAATTTCGAAGTACCGGCGGTCGATCCCTGTCTCGTGGCGTGTGTAGAACTCCTCGTTGCGTGTCGAGTCTGGCCCGTAGTAGCGTACCAGGTGCGGTGTGATCCAGTAGCCTCTGTTCGCCACTATGCAGGCCAGGTTGGCCATCTGCAGCGGCACTACCTCCACTTCGCCTTGCCCTATACTGTTCGAGTATATCGTAGAGAAAGCCCATTTGCCGGCACCGTACCAGCGGTTGTAGTAATTCGTGTCCGGAATGTTGCCGCTCTTCACGCTCGGCAGGTCGATGCCGATTCTGGTGCCGAATCCGAAGCGCTCCATATAGTTGTGCCACACTGTCAGACCGTAAGGGCTGTCGCGGTAGATGTTGCTATATTTGCCTTGCTGTATTATACGTCGGTAGACAAAGTAAAAGTATGGGTTGCACGACATCTTTATAGCCTCCTGCACCGTTCGAGCCGAGGGGTGGTTGTGGCATCCCACCAGCGACTTGTCGCACGGAAAACCCGTCGATGGCGATATGACGCCCAAATCCAGAGCTGTCATAGCCTGCGCCACCTTGAAGATCGATCCTGGAGGATACTGAGCCTGAAGGGCCCTGTTGAAGAGGGGCTTGGCAATGTCCCTCTGCAGCATCAGATAGTTTTCGCCTCGCGCCCTGCCCACAAGCAGGTTGGGGTCATAGCCAGGCGCCGAAAGCAGAGCCAGTACCTCCCCTGTGGAAGGCTCTATCGCCACAATACATCCGCGCTTGTTTGCCATAAGTCCCTCGGCATATTCCTGCAGGTCTGCATCGAGCGTAGTGTACAGGTTGCCCCCCTCAATAGCCATAGTGTCCTCCGCGCCGTTCTTGTAAGGTCCTATTTCCCGGTTGTGCACATCAACATGCATGACCCGTTTGCCTTTCACACCGCGCAGCACTCCCTCATAGCTTTTTTCCAGTCCGCTTTTGCCTATATAGTCACCCTGCTTGTAGTAGTGGTCGTTGTCGATATCGCTCTGGTCAACTTCGCCCACATATCCGAGCACGTGGGCAGCTATCGGCTTGTCGTATACACGCAGTGTGCGTTTCTGCACATAGAAACCGTGGAATTTGTATAGATGGCTCTGCCACGAGCCGTATTCCTCTTTCGACACCTGCTTCATGAATATCGAAGGAGAGTAGGTTGAGTAGCGGCAAGCCTTTTTCATGCGGGCGTCGAAGTCCTCCCGACTTATCCCAATCACCTTGCAGAAATAAGCTGTGTCCAGGTGCTTCGTCATTTTGGGGATAACCATCAGGTCGTATACGGCCTCGTTGTAGACAAGCAGCTTGCCGTTTCGGTCGTATATCAGTCCGCGTGCGGCATACTGCGTCACGTTGCGCAGTGCCTGTTGGTCGGCCAGATCGCGGTAGGTGTTGTCGAAAAGTTGCAAAAAAGCAAGCCTCACGATAAAGATTGCCCCTATCGTAATGAAGATGATGCGTATCACGTTGCTGCGCTCTTGGTATTGGTTGCGGCTCACTTGTTCGATGTTTTTCGATAGATTTCGATTCTTTTATATAGAGTTAAAAAACATAAAAATAGTTTATTACAAAAGAGTTCCTCTTTTGTAATAAGTTACAAAGGTACAAGAAAATTTTCATATATTCTTTCTGATTTGCTCAATGATTTCGAGTCTCTACTCTATCGTCACATCATAAAGGTTTATGCGTGGCATTAAAATTCTCATTATAGGGATGTTGCCGTGTGATGTGTTGGAGTGTGGCGATTATATGTCTCAATCTCTGCAATGGTGCTGTCAAGCTGTTTTTCCAGCTTCAGCAGCGGGTCGATGGTGTATTCGATATATTGCAGCATAGAGCCAGGCATGCTGCCGTAGTACTCCATCTGCTCTCGGAGCGTCTTTTCAAGTCGCTTGGCAAGCATGGAGGCTGTGTGCCTGTCGCCGCAAATGCTGTAGGCGTTGAGCGCACGATATTCTGTCTCCGGATTCTTCAGCACGCTCAGGGGTACCTTTTGCTGGATGTGGTCTAAGAGTGCCAAACCCTCGCTTGCCCTTCCATGGTGGGCAAGGTTTTCGACTGTAAGCAGTGCGTCTTTCCAATACTGGAGTAAAAAACGGTTCGAGATTTCGTCGATATATACTTTGTCCACAGGATGCCACTGCAGCTCTTGAGCAAAGAGCCGCTGGCAGCGCCCTATGTCCACGGTGTCCACGCTGGCGCTGTCGGAAAGCAGATAGGAAATGCCGCAGAGTTTGAGTCTGTTGGGGAAGTTGATGCGCGGGTCTCCCTTGGCATAATGGCTGAAATGTACCGGACGGACACTGCTGCGAATGATGCTCATCATTCGCTGGTATGGTCCATAGTTGACAAGGTCGTCTGCGGCGAGTGAGGTGTCCTGCAACTTGCGGAGAGTGGTACGCAGATAGCTGTCGTCGGCAAGGAGCGATATGTTGATCACTTGTACGTCGGTGCGGAACTCCTCCACATGCTGCATATACCAGAGCGGGAAGGTGTCGTTGTCGCCAAGGGTGAAAAGGATTGCTCCCTTGCTGCACGACTGGAGGAGGTTGGCGGCAGAGTCACGGGCTATATAGCGGCAGCTCCGGTCGTGGTCGTCCCAGTTCTGGCACGCCATCAGGAGGGGAACGGCAAGCAGGACCAGTCTCAGTGGGCTCTTGACGGCACCTTGACGGCGCCGACGCGAAGAAACAAACCAATGCGAAGCTTTGTCGGTCCCGAGTCCGATATAGATGGCAAAGGTGTAGAAAGACAGGATATAGGCGTAGTCGCGTTCGCGTGGTTCGTAGACGGGGTGGTTGAGGTATACTGTGAGGAGTAGGCTGGAAGTTATAAAGAGAGCGAGGAGCATCCAGAAGAGGGGTCTCTCTTTCCTTGAACTGAAGAACCCTACAAGCCCCAATGCAAAGGGTAGAAGGAAGTAGCGGTTGTGTCCCTTGTTTGCAAGAGATTCTGGCATCCCTTTGCCAGTGCCCACAAGAAGGCGGTCTAAAAACGGTATGCCACTGATGAACTGCCCTCTCTGCAGGTTGCCGAAACCTTGATTGTCGTCGTAGCGTCCGCTAAAGTTCCACATCAGGTATCGCAGATTCATGTATCCAAGCTGGTATCCGAAAAAGATCACGAGGTTGTCTACAAAGGATGGTTTGTAGTATTGGTGACCTCCTATTGTGATGTTCTTGCCATGTCGTCCGCACCAGTCGGTATAGTATTGCTCGGCATGTGGGTGCTGTTTCCACATTCGCGGAAAGATCATGTCCATCTCTTTGGCATAGACGGGTTTGCCGTCGGTATAGGCTACTATGGGCGAATTGAAGCAGCGACCATAGACGATGGGCGCATGCTCGTACTGGGCACGCGATACGTATTGGTGGAATGCGGAAGCCGACGATGGGTCGCCGCTGTTGATTGGAGGATCGGCGGCAGCACGCAGGGGTATAATGAGCCAGGGGGATAGCCCTACGATGACGAGGATGAACAGGATAGGCAGTTGCCTTAGCGGAAAAGCGTACGCGCTCGTCCGATGCCTACGGAAGATGTAGATGAGGAGTATTGCAGGGAGGGTAAGGAGCGAAAGGAGGTGTACTCCCGTCGAAAGGCAGACAAGAAATACCGTAAGGAATAGCCAGCGTTGGGACTGGAACGGAGTGGGCGACGTGGCCCAGCGTACCATGGTCCAGAGTATTGCAGAGGAGAAAAGCATCGATAGGCTGTAGACTTCGCTCTCCACGGCCGAAAACCATGCCGTGTCGCAAAAAAGGTAGCAGGTCGAGCCTATGAGCGATGGAAGGATCGGCGGTGTGTCGGCTGTGTATCTGGGGTTCAGGAGCGCGACGAGGCGTCCGATGGTCCAAAAAAGAAACATGGCAGTAAAGCCTCCTGCTACGGCGCTCAAGGCATTGCTCCACCACGCTATGCGCCCGGCGTCGCCCATGGCAAGGAGTGTGAAGCAGTGGGCAAGGAGTTGGTACAGCGGAGCTCCAGGCGGATGGCCTACCATCAGCTTGTGGGATGTGGCAATGAATTCTCCGCAATCCCAGAAACTGACGCTGGGCTCCAGAGTCAACATGTAGACTGCAGTGCCTAAGATCGCAACAAGCCAGCCTGTGAGTGTGTATTTCTTACTTGTTTCCGTATGGTGTGGCGTTTTTTTGTGGTTCTACCAGTTGACAACAGATTTGTTGAAGATGTCGTCGCAGAGTTCTGCCACAATTTCGGCCATCAAGGAGCTCTCTACCGACGAAAAGTTCAGCTGTGCGTTGTAGTCGCGATAGCGTGTGAACGACTGCTCAAAGTTGGCTTCGGGGTCGCAGTTGTTGACAAATTTCACTTTGACAGTGATCGACAGGCGGTTCATCGACACATCGTCGTTTGCCGAGAGGGCTGCGGCACGGGTGGTGTAGGACGTTATCTGTCCGCTGACTTCGAGGTCGGCATTGCCGTTAACAACGTTCAGCGAGGTCTGCGATGAATAAAGGTTGCGAAGGTCGTCGGTCAGTTTTTGACTCAATTGGGGATTGACGGTGGCGGCGTAGTTGGGGAATGTAGCCACCGAAATCGTTTTTGCATTTGGAGGTATGGAGGCTCCGGTGAAACTGTAACCACCTTTGCAGCCTGCAAGCAGCATGAAGACAGCAGCGAACAGAAGGACGAGTCTTTTCATGGCTTTGGTTATACGTTGTGCGAGTCGTTGTCGATATGTTTTTCGTCTTCCATCTGCCAAAGCATGAAGCCAGCCTGCTGCTCCATATAGGTCAGTATGGCGTGTTTGATGTTGAGGTCGTTGATGGCACTTATTTCGTTGATGATGGCATCGATTTTGAGTTTGATATTGTTGTCCATTTTTTCTTTTTGTTTTTGTAATGATTTTTTCGTCAGTAACTTACGGATGATAAGCCCTAACTTTTTCAAAACACAAAGATACGAAAAAAAACTAACCTTCGTCCTCTTCTTTTGTCAGATTGTGTCGGAAAGTATGATTTCGGCTGCGCCGTTGATGAGGTATCGTGTGCCTGTTCTGACATCGATACACAGGTGGCGTGTGCGGCGTTTTTCAATGTTGCGGAACAGCATTGTCGGCCGGTTGGACAGGCGGAAAGTGGAGCCTATGGGAAGTTCGGAAAGAGTGAGGATTCCTACTCGTGAACCGGGCGAGTCGAGTTGTTTGAGCATCCGCTCTATTTGCTGTCCTGTAGGGTGGTGGAGCGGGATGTGGGATGTGTATCGGTCGAGGAGCGGAATCACTTGTTTGGGGAAATGGCCTCCGTCGCGGTATTGAATGATAAGCTGCCGGTACTGTTCCTGCCATTCATGCCCGTGTGGCGCCACTTGGCGTCCGTAGAGGAGAAAAGTGTTGAGGTGCGCCATCTCGTGGAGCAGGACGAGCAGGAAGAGGTGGGGAGACAGGTCGCCATTCACGCTTATCTCATGAAAGGGGTGACGCTGCTGCGGCATACGATAGTCGCCCAGCTTGGACGTTCGCGATGCACTGATGCGGAAATGGACAGCGTTGGTCACGATAAACGAGTATATCGGGTCGACGGCAGTCGCTGGCAGATAGTGTGAAAGGATGGTCTTGTATTGCTCTTCTTGGGTTGGCATTATTGAATGACGATAGCGGTGGTAGCGTTGGCTGCTGCGGTTTCGGCAAATGTGGGACAGTTGCATTTGCGACTTTTGCGGTGTTTGGACATGTGAACTCCTTTGTGGCTGCATCCCGCAAAGATCAGTGTTGCAACGATAAGGAATAATATGGTTCTTGTTGGGCGTTTCATCTAAATTATGGTTTAAAGTAGGTTTTCCCTTTTTTGTAGGTCCTGAATTTTTAATGTAGTTACAATATTTTTGCTTTTGTGTCGTTAGATAAACGAAAAAGACGATAAATTTGTACTGTCAATGCTAATTATTTCTATTTCGATACTTACTGTGCTTCTTATACTGTTCCGTGTGTTGCGAGGGGAGAGTATTAGAGATATACATCGAGAAATCAAGGAACTGAAAGCTCAAGATGTGCCCAACTATTTTTGGAAGTCCGTCAAGATCGTTTTTTCGTTCAAGGGTCCTTTCTACAAGCGCAGGAAGGGGAAGGGCGAAGTTTAATGTTCCGTTTTGCTCATCGGGCAGACTTTTGTCAAACCATTAAACAGCTTTTGTTTATTTTCGATTACGCAGAATTTCTCGCCAAAGGCGATAGTCTTTTTTTATCATATCCTCTCTGAATTTTCAATTCTGTTTTTTTCGTATTTCTTTATTTGTATAGTGTACCATACCAGCAGTGCGGCAGAAACCAATGCCCCACTGGCTGCAAAAAGGGCTATGCCTGTGCGGAAATTCGCTGTGGCTATTCCGACAACGACCGACGCTGTGCGCATTAGGAAAAGCACAAGGTAGAACACAAATTCGGTACGCTGGCGAGCAAACACGTTGCTTATGAATGTGAGTGATGTGGTTGTGAGCATTATGTACACCCATGGGATAAGACAACGGAGGTAGAATCCACACTGGCTCCACCGTTCTCCGAAGAGAAAACCGAAGATTGTATCGCCAAAGAGAAAAACGGCTACGCACAGGGGGAAAGCCATGGCGTTAAGGCAGATGGCGAACTTGACGATGTCGCGGCTGATACTGCTCTGACAGCGCACTTTTTCCGCAATACGGACATAGAGCAGCTTCTCGAACACGCCGTTGAGGATGTTGGCAGGTCTGAAGGTGAAGGTGAGTGCCAGAGCGAAGAGCCCTACTTCGGCTTTGTCGAAATAGAGCGCCAGCCAGATGAAAGGCAGGTTGTAGGACAGGCTGTTGACGAGGTCTTTAGGCGTCGTATATAGGGCAAAATTGCGGTATTTGTGTGAGGCTTGACGCATTTCGGCTCGTGTGGTGTCGTTGGGTAGTCCTAATTTGCGCAGTGCGACCAGGTAGTTGAAATTGGATGCTATCTTGCCGAGGACGGTGCCAAACTGCAGTCCTATGGTATGCCAGAGCGTGTGGGCAAGTTGAGGCAGGCCGAACAGGAGCTTGGCGGCGACGCTTGTTGTCGACCCGACGGCTTCGCTGAGGGCTATGTGCTTAAAGTTGCGGAAACGGTTGAACAGCGCTGCATAGACGCGTGATGTGCCGCAGAAGAAGACCATGGGAGGAATAAAAATGAGCATCTGCAGGCTCATGAGGTTGGGAACGACTCTGTATTGCTGCATGAAGATGATGACCAGCGCTGTGGCAAGCAGGATGGCGGAGACTACGGCATTGATGAGCAATGCAAGACGGCTTACGGCAATGGCTTCGCGGTCGTTTTGTGCTACGACGGCAGCTTGTTCGTATCGCAGGGTGCTCAAGATGATAAGCACCTCAATATATGAGTAGAAAATATTGTACAGTCCTATGTCCTCTTGGCTGTAGAGACGTACGATGGCAAAATAGGCTAAAAAGGCTATGCCTTGAGCCCAAACGTTGCCTGAAAGCAGCGTGGTGCCTTCTCTGACGAATCGCGACTTCAAAAAGATGAATGGCGATTTCATACGGTACCGTTGTATTTGCGGATTATCCATTCCGCTGCCAGCAGCGCGAGAACAAGAAGGAGAAGTAGGGGAGAGTTTAGCATGTCGGAGTAGGTCGTCTCGCTATAAATCAGAGTGTGCATGTCGTCGCGTTGCCGGATGATGTCGGCCAGGTCGTGGCAATGGTGTGCGTCGACCATAACAGCTCCCGTCGAGGTGGCAATGGTGTTCATCAGCGAATGGTCGGCAATCGTGAGCATCGCTTCAAGGTTGTGTTCGTCGACTATGAAGGAGCCTGAAGCGGAGAACTCGGTGCCGCTGAGTTTCGTCGTTGCGGTGTAGCGATAGGTGGCCGGAGGCAGGGTGCCGATATTTACGGAATAGCCTGTCCCGGAGCGATTGAAGAGGTATTGGTACTTTTTGCCGCTGTCGTCCTGGAGGGTCAGTTGCACGTCAGGTGTGTTTACGGCTTCATAGTTTTCGTTGTAGAGCTGTGCTTCTGCTACTATGGCATCGGTGGGAGCGACGAGGTGAGGCACATCGACATGGAACCGGTCGTTGCCGGCGTGTATGGAAGTGAAAACGATGATTTTGCTCATCAGCTGGTCGAAGTCGTCATGTGTGCTGTTGGACAGGTAGTCGGCCATGCGCCACCGCCACAGCCCTTCGCCGGCAATGAATGCATAGCGTCGGTTAAGGACTTGTGTCATGGCTATGAGCGGCTGGCCAGAGTTGACAGAACCTATGCGCGATGTGAAGAGGGTCTGTGCGTTGCCTGCAAGACGGTATTCGCCGAAAGGCGAGAGCAAAGGAGGGAAAGAGGCTATGCGCGTGGATACGTTGTCGTCGAGAGTAAAGAATGTGAAGTTGCTGTTTTTCAGAGGGAAGGTTTCGTTTTGCCGTTCTATTCGTGTGAATATTTCAAGACCAGTGTGCAGGGCGTTGAATCGAGGCAGGTCGGTCTGGCTGCCGATGACAAAGAGTGTAGGGATCCCACCTTTCAGCAGTGCGGCAATGTCTATGTTGGATTGTGCCACCTTTGTTGGGAGCTGATGGAGGATGAGCATGTCGTAGTCTTCGGTGTGGGCGTTGAAGTCGCTGGCAAGGAATGTTTCCACTTCGTAGTTGCGGTTGCTCTCGATGGCAGCACGCAGTGCAGCTATGTCGGGATGAGGCACCGCGGCGATGATGGCGACACGCTTGCGGCCGTCGATAATCTCGACAGGGATAGTGCGCCGGTTGTTGCGTATGGTTTTTTCTCCATTGAGAGGGGTGATTTCTATCAGGTAGTTATGAAGCCCCTCTTTGTCGGCTTCTAGCATTATGCTCTCTGTCGTTGAAAAACGTTGGTTGTCGTATATGATTTTTTTCGAAAAGAGCTTCTGCCCATCGCGCGAGACGGAAAGTGTAGCCTCTTTGCCGGCGAGCAGTGAGGCGTTGATGGTTATGTCGATGGGGAAATCGTTGCCAATATAGGCAATGTGGTTGTAGCGTAGGTTGGCTATGGCAGCGTCGGGGTAGTGGGTAGTGTCGCCCATGGCGACGGTGTAGACCGGGATTGCCGCCTTTGTGGCTACAGCCATAGGGTTTATGCCGTGGTTGAAGATGCCGTCGCCTGTAAGTATTATTGCTCCTACATTGCGGCGATAGTAGCGTTCGGCTATTTCGTCTATGGCTGCCGAAATGTCTGTATAGCTGTCGGAGAAAAGGCCTTCGGCGTCAGTCCCGTCAATAGCTTTGATGTCTTTGATTGAGGAACCGTAGTGGTAGCGATGGACATCGAAGTCGTTGCCCAGTTCTTCTGCAAGGGCATCCATCTCCTGTTGGAATTCGTTGTTGTAATAGGCCGAGTCGGGTGTCATGTTGAGAGACTCGCTATTGTCCTCGAGGGTGATAATGACGGGTTTCTCCTTGTGGTTGGTCTGTCGTTTGACAAGAGGCGAAAGCAGCAGGAACGCAATTGCCGCCACTGCCAGTGTGCGCAGTGCCGAAAGAAATAGTATCATTCGGCGCGACATCCCGTCGTCGTCGCGTCGCACTCTATAGTAAAGCACAAAGGCATATGCTATGCCCAGCAGCAGGCACAGAAGCACAAAATACCATGGATAGTCGATAATCAGTTTCACAAAGATATTTAACTTAATTTTTGCCGTTTTAGTATATATATCTAATTTTTTTGTATTTTTGCACCTTCAAAATGGAATTATAAAACATTATATCACATGAAAAGACTTATGATGCTGCTTGTGTTGGCAGCACTGACAATCAATGCTATGGCTGATGAGGGCATGTGGATACCCATGCTTCTTGGCCGCAACGAGGCTGATATGCAGAAAGCAGGAATGCGCATCTCAGCAAAGGATATCTATGACGTGAACAATGCCTGCCTCAAGGACGCAATACTGCTTTTCAACCAGGGCTGCACGGGAGAATATGTAAGTGCCGAAGGTCTGTTCCTCACCAACCACCACTGTGGATATAGCTATATCACGTCGCACAGTACCGTAGAACACGACTACCTTACCAACGGTTTCTGGGCAATGGATCGTGAACAGGAACTGCCATGCCCCGGACTTACGGCCACGCGACTGGTGCGTATGGAGGATGTCACCGCTCAGGTGCTCGAAGGTGTATCGGCAGAGACTACTCCTGGCGAACGCGAGGCAATAGTGGAGAGCAACATTAAAAAGATTACTGCTCGTGCCGTTGAAGGAACACACTATAAAGCTATCATTAAGCCATTTTACTATGGCAACCAATATTTTATGTATATCAATGAGGTTTTTACCGATGTCAGGCTGGTGGGAGCTCCGCCCTCGAACATAGGCAAATTCGGTGGCGACACCGACAACTGGATGTGGCCTCGCCATACTGGCGACTTCTCGATGTTCCGCGTCTATGCCAATGCCGACAATAAACCGGCCAACTATTCAAAAAATAATCGTCCTTACAAGCCCCTCAAGCATCTCGAGATATCGCTCGACGGAGTGAAGGAGGGCGACTTTACATTTGTTTTCGGTTACCCTGGAACGACTCAACGATACGTTACGAGCGACGCTGTCAATCTAATTGCCAATCTTGACAATCCTATCCGCATCGACCTGCGTACCATACGCCTCAAACACTACAACAACGCTATGAACCAAAGTGCTGCACAGCGTCTGAAATATGCCTCAAAGGTGGCATCGATTGCCAACGGATGGAAGAAGTGGCAAGGTGAGACCTTGGGTATCAACAGGCTGGATGGTGTGGCGAAAAAACGCGACTTCGAGCGCCGCTTCCAGCTGTGGGCCAACGACAAGCCTCAGTACTACAACGTCCTTGCTCAGTTGCACGAGGCTTATGAAAAACTCACGCCGGTCGACTTGGAATTAACCTACTTCGGCGAAGCTGTAAGAGCCAGCGACTTCATGCTGCGTGCACAAACTTACCGTCAGCTGTCTAACGAAGATGACGACGTAAGTATCGTATCGACAGTAAACAAACTGAAAGAGGCCAATGCCAAATATTTCAGCGATTTTGAACAACACACGGTAGTGGATCGTACCATTTTTGTCGAGACATTTCTCTATATGTGGCAAGCCGGATACGCCCCATACCTGGCCGAAAGCGGTATGGACAAAAAAGCTGTCGAGGCCAAGCTTGAGAAGATATACGACGGATCTATCCTCAATAACGAGAGCAAACTCCAGAAGTTTCTTGACGGATATACCGCCAAGAGTTCCAAGAAGCTGAAGAGCGACCCAGGCGTGGCACTTTTCGACCAGGCCTACACTATGGCATACGATGCGCAGAAACTGGCCACCTACCGCCGTGCCTATGCCGACATACAGCGGCTTATGCGCACCTATGTCAAGGGTATGATGGAAATGCAACCTGAGGTCAACTTCTTCCCTGATGCCAATCTGACCCTTCGTGTCGCCTATGGCCATGTTGAGGGTTTCCGTCCTCGAGACGGCGTCTACTATAAACCCTATAGCACCCTGCAAGGTATCATGGAAAAGGAGAATCCGGACATCTATGACTATGTTGTCGAACCAAAACTCAAAGAGCTGTATGCCCTTAAGGATTATGGCCGATATGGTGTCGTCGAGTCGCATGACGACACAACCGTCACTGTCCTTCCCGACCGTGTGGTTACAAGTGTGCGCACCTCGACAAACTCCCAGATGCCGGTTTGTTTCATCGCTACCAACCACACCACCGGCGGCAACAGCGGAAGCCCTGTGCTCAACGCTGACGGCCGTCTGATAGGACTGAATTTTGACCGCTGCTGGGAAGGAACAATGAGCGACTTGCTTTTCGACCCCGACTATTGTCGCAATATCTGTCTCGACATTCGCTACTGCCTCTTCATCATTGACAAATATGCCGGTGCCGGCCATCTGATAGACGAGATGACGCTTGTGGGAGGCAAATAAGTATGGGAATTTTCGATTCACTGTTTCACAGGGGGAAAAAGCAAGAAGAAGATACAGCAATGAAATACCTTATAGCAGGACTTGGCAACATTGGGGCTGAGTATGAGGGTACGCGCCACAACAGTGGCTTTATGGTCGTCGATCGACTGCTGAAAGCGTGCACAGCCGAAGGAGAAAAGCCTACCTACGTGCTTGACCGCCATGCCTATAGGGCAGAGGCCAAGTGGAGAGGGCGCTCCCTGGTCTTGATTCGCCCGACAACATATATGAACCTGAGTGGCAAGGCAGTGCAATACTGGCTTCAAAAAGAGAAGATACCGCTGGAAAACCTGCTTGTGGTTGTCGACGATATTGCGTTGCCGGTAGGTAAGATAAGGATGAAAAAACAAGGCTCCGGAGGCGGACACAATGGATTGGCCAATATAGAGCAGATGCTGCATACGTCCAGCTATTGCCGTCTTCGTATTGGCGTGGGCAACAATTTTGGCCAAGGTCATCAGATCGATTATGTGCTTGGCCGTTTCAGCAATGAGGAGCAGGCCCTGCTGGAGCCTGCTCTCGACAGGGCCGTGGACGCTATAAAGACCTTCGTGACTCTTGGAGTCGACCGTGCAATGAATATGTATAACTGAACAGATCAATGGCACATCTTCTTCTCGACATCGGCAATACACGTACAAAAGCGGCAGTGGCCGAGAACGGCTCCATTATTGCCACATTTGTTGCCGCCAACCTTGAGTCGCTTGCCATAGGCGACAAATGCGAACAGTATCAAGTTGTAGCCACCATTGCTTCTGTCGTCGGGAAAATGCCCGACTTCGAACGTCTGTTGCCACCTCAAGCATATAGCTCGTTCCATTTGCTTACGAGTCGTTCCAGGCTTCCTATCGATATCGATTACGAAACACCTCAAACACTCGGTATGGACCGTGTGGCAGCCGTTGTCGGTGCCCGCGAGCTGTCGCCGGCCAGTCCGCTGATGGTCGTAGATGCGGGAAGCTGTATAACAATAGACATATTGGACAACAATAATTGTTATCGTGGCGGTTCAATACTGCCTGGCATACAGATGCGTCTGCGCTCGCTCCACGATTATACGGCATCGCTTCCATTGGTGGAACTCACCGAGGCAGAGCATTCCGGAGTTGCTGGTTTGCCACTCACTGGCAGGTCGACAAGAGACTCTATAGTTTCTGGCGTTCTCAAAGCGCTGCTTTTTGAAATACAGGGTTTTGCTGATTCGTATAGTCGGCTATATCCAGGTCTTAAACTTTTTTTAACAGGCGGTGATGCTGTTTTTTTTGCCAAACAATTATTTTTTCCGAACTTTGCAAATTCAAACCTTCTTTTTATAGGCTTGGATAAAATATTGGGAATGAATGTGTAGTGTCTTGATAAACTATCGAAAAACTTTAAACCTGTGAGAAAATATATTAGAATTATTTTGGCGCTGTTGCTTGCTGTTGTCGTTATGCCTGTTGAGGCACAGAACGGCATAAACTCACCGTATTCGCAATATGGCGTTGGTTTCAGCAATATGCCTTACAATGCACCCATCGCAGCGAGTATGGGAGGTGTAGTCTACACCCGCTCGTACAATAACATGATAAATCCCTTCAACCCTGCTTCGTATGCGGCCATCAACAAAGAAACATTTGTCTTTGACATGGGTCTTTCTATCGATATGAGCACCCTCCGCGACAACACTGGCTCGCAGTTTGATGCCGACGGGCAGCTTGGCCACCTCAATGTCGCCTTCCCATTGACAAACTGGTGGAAGACTTCTTTAGGCGTGATGCCTTTGTCGGATGTCAACTACCAGTCTACACAGACCTCCGCCATCAATCCTGGTGGCGAGGTAAAGACCATCTATGAGGGAACAGGTGGAGTGGCTCAGCTGTTTTGGGGTCACGGCTTCAATATTCTCGGTGGTACAGACCCTGCCAAGGCACACTTGCGTGCGGGTTTCAACCTCAACTTCATGTATGGCAGCTTGACAAGAGCAATGACATATGATTTTGTGGCAAGCGACACGACTTATTTTATGGATTCTCGCCGTCAGAAAGATACATATATCAAAAATCTCACCTTTGATCTTGGACTCCAGTACGACCAGCCTGTGGGCGAGCATTATTCTTTTGGTGTCGGAGTCAACATCAGGCCCCACAGGACAATGACAGTGAGAGATAATGCACTTGTCTATACTTTCGTAACAAATGCCGCTACCGAGTTTATGCGCGACACGGTCTTCCCCACATCAGGCAGCAGCAGCGAATTTGAAAGCACTCTCGAACAGCCTTTCACTACCGGCATAGGCCTCTCGTTCCAGCACAACGACTTGTGGCTGATTGCAGTGGATGCCACTTTCATGCCGTGGAACGGTCTCAAATATACAGAGGGCAGCAGCGTCTCTATCTTTGGCGACAGCCCGTTGCGATATGGAGGAAGCCAGAGGTATGCTGTGGGTCTTCAGCTGCTGGGCGACCGTAATTCTTCTTCTTATCTTAGACGTATCACTTTCTCTGCCGGCGCTCACTACGAGGCGGGTCGTATGCAGATGGCTCATATCGACGGTACTGAGTACAAACTTGACGAGTGGGGAGTGGGTCTCGGATGTTCCCTTCCTATGCGCAAGGGGCGTTCGGTTCTCAACATTTCAGCCTCCTACTCTTCGTTTGGCACTGTCGACCTCTTGCGTCGCGACCTCTTCAGCATAGGCATTTCTGTAGGCAGCTGCGAAAGCTGGTTTGTAAAACGCAAGTTTAACTAAACATCACCAATAAGGGCCTGCCGAATATGCCAACATATAAAAAATCATAAAAAAGCAATTTATCCCTCGGCATGGTAACTAATGAAGTAAATAACTAAAAATAACATACACGATGAAAACACTCAAATTTGCAACTCTCGGATTGTTAATGACCATATCGGTGCTCTCTGTTTCGGCTCAGAAATGGGGAGCTACGCCCGAAGACAGTGTCAGCTGTGTCACCAACACCTTCCTCTATCGCGAAGCGTTCAAGAACAAACAGTACATCGAGGCTTACGAGCCCTGGAAAGAGTGTCTTGAAAAATGTCCCGCCAACAACAAGAACCTCTACATTCGTGGCGTCACCATTCTCAAGTCCAAGTTCAATGCCACCAAGGATCCTGCTGAACGCAAAGCTATCGTTGATGAGCTTATGAGGATGTACGATCTTCGTATCCAGTTCTTTGGCGAGGCCGCAGAGGTGACGGCACGCAAGGCCTACGACATGGAGCAGCTGCGTGGCAATGCAGCACTCAAAGAGTACTATGCACTCTATGCTGAGGCAATGTCGCTGGGAGCCAGCGACCTCGAAGTCGCCTTCATTGAGCGCTACTTCGATGCAACAGTCAAATACGTCACTGCCGGCAATGCCGACACCACCCTTATCGTAGACAACTACGATATAGCCTCCGATGCGCTTGACGCATTGCTCCAAAACACTACAGACAGTGCCAAGCGTACAGAAATCCATAATGTGCTTGTCAATGTCGAAAACCATTTCTCACCGTTTGCTTCCTGCGAGGAGCTTGTGAAGATATACACCAAGAAGTTCAATGCGAACTCAAACGATGTGGCCCTTCTGAAAAAAATCACTACGATACTTCGCAAGAAGAAATGTATGGATACCGAGCTCTTCTTTGCCGCAACCGAGAAGCTTCACTCTCTAGAGCCCACACCCTCTACGGCTTACCTCATGGCTCAGATGTGCTACAATAAGGACAAATTCAGCGAGGCTGCCAAGTATGTAAACGATGCACTGCAGGGTGCAGAGGAGAAGGATAAATACAATATGTACATCCTCCAGGGTCTTTGCTACGCCAACAGCAACAACTACTCAGCTGCCCGCGCTTCCTACAACCGTGCTGCCGACATGGACGGCACCAAGGGCGAACCTTACCGCCTTATCTCGCAGCTCTACGCCAAAGGTGCACGTGCCGTCAGCGACAATATGGGAGGACGTTCAGCCTACTGGGCTGCTGTCGATGCCGCACGCAAAGCCATCAGTATAGATGATTCGCCTGAAAATGTCGAAGCCGCTCAGCGCCTCATCAACTCCTACTCTGGCCACTTCCCCAAACAGGATGAGGCTTTCATGCAGGACCTTATCGACGGCAACAGTTACACCGTACCTGGTTGGATAGGAGTTACTACAACCGTCCGTACCAGAAAATAACAGACCCCTGTAGGATATATGTCCAAGCGGATCAACATCCATACCCATACACCAACGAGGAGGCGTACATTCAGTACGCTTCCTTGCTTTTGTCTGCTTTTCCTTCTCGCTGCCTGTCGTAACGATATGGACAAAATCCTTTTTTTCGACCATAAGGATGTGCCTCTTCAGGCTTTAGACTCCGTTAGTGCCATACGCAGTGTAGAAGGGAAGGTACAGATGAAACTTTCGGCCGACAGGGTACTTACCTATGGTAGTCCCGAGCGCAGAACAGTATATCCTGACGGATTCGAGATGCAGATTCTGGAAGGCCCTAACCGTACCGTTGCCAATATCAGAGCCGATTATGCGATATCCTACGACGAAAAGAAGATTATCGAGGCTCGCAACAATGTCGTCGTCATCGACTATCGTTCTGGCGACACGTCCTATCTCGAAAGCCTTGTGTGGAACTCGGCGGAACATCGCATTTTCTCTCACGACCCCGTCAAGTCGGTCAACGGACAGCGTATCACTTACGGTGACGGCATCGAGAGTGATGACGAATTTGTCGCCCCACAGATACTGCATCAGCGAGGAACGATGACTATTGACGAATAAAACCCATGAACACACCTACGCGAGGCCAGTGGCGCGGCTATATTGTCCTTTCTTGCATTCTTTTGCTGGCATTGGTCGCACTTGTCTTTGTCCCGCATCGCGGCAAGTCAAAGTCTGCGTCAGGCACGCATAACGACAATGCGACATTAGAGGAACTTGTGGATCTCTTTGGCGATAGCATTGAACAGCATGCATATTCTAACCATCAGTTCTATCGTCAGCCACGCCGTTCCACACCTCCGTCGACCAAACGTTTCCAATCTTCAGAGTTTGACACTGCTGTCCGTAAGCAGCATTTCAGCAATGTTGTCGTTGAGCTCAACACAGCCGACACCGCCACCCTGCAGCTCCTCTATGGCATCGGGCCTGTGTTTGCCTCGCGCATTGTCAAATACAGATCCCTGTTGGGAGGCTATGTGCGCACAGAACAGTTGCGCGAAGTCTATGGCATGACCGACGAACGCTACAACCAGATTTTGCCTTATATTACTGTTGATACCGGCGCTGTCGACAAAATCCACATCAATAGTGCAACCATAGACCAGCTCAGACGTCACCCGTATATCGACTACTATCAGGCAAAAGCCATTGTGCAATTTCGCCAACAGGGGAACAACTTGACAAACATGACCGATCTTCTGCTGGTAAATCTTATTGATGAAGAAACAGTTGCAAAATTATATGGATATATACAATTTAATTGACTATTTCACGTTCATAACAAAGTTATAAGCATTTTTAACCTATAAACACGTAAAAACCATATATATTCATACCCGATGAAATTCATTCTCACTCAGATATCTGCCCTTTTGGGAGGAACAGTTGAAGGCGATGCCAATGCTGAAGTATGGAAATTGTGCAAAATTGAAGAGGGCGAACCAGGAGGTCTTTCGTTTTTGGCCAACAGCAAGTATACCAATTATATATATGATACGAAGGCTACAGCCGTAATTGTCAGCAAAGATTTCCAACCCGAGCATCCTGTCAAGACTTCGCTCATCCGTGTTGCCGACCCGTACCTGGCCTTTGCCTCTCTGCTCAAGAAATATAACGAGATGCAGCTCGACAAGAAAGGCGTCGACAAGCTGGCCTATATCTCACCCAGTGCCACCATTGGCGAGAATTGCTATATTGGCCCCTTTGCCTATATTGGCGAGAATGCAATTATTGCTGACGGTGCCAAGATCTATCCTCAGACCTATGTTGGCGACAATTCGTCCATAGGAGAAGGCACGACTCTCTTTGCAGGTGTTCGTATTTATCAGAACATAGTTGTCGGCAAACGCTGCATAATCCATTCCGGTGCTGTTATCGGCGCAGATGGTTTCGGCTTTGCGCCTACGGCTGACGGCAATTATCAAAAGATCGACCAAATTGGCAACGTCGTCATCGAGGATGATGTCGAGATAGGAGCCAATACCACCATAGACCGTGCCACGCTTGGCTCCACAGTCATCCACCGTGGTGTCAAGCTCGACAACCTATGTCAGGTGGCCCACAATGTTGTTGTTGGACACGATACTGTGATGGCCTCGCAGAGCGGAATAGCAGGATCGGGCAAAGTGGGTAGCCATTGTATTATTGCCGGGCAGGTAGGCATTGTCGGACACATAGAGGTTGGCAACAATGTGACCATTGCCGCCCAGTCGGGCGTCACACGCAATTTCCCCGACAATGTCACCATCCTCGGGTCGCCAGCCACCGATGCTATCAAGCAGCGCAAGACCTACATCTACGAGCGCAATTTGGACCAGCTCTACAAACGTGTCGACCAAATCGAAAAAATATTGAAGGAGCTTAACGCAGAGTGAAACTGACAGACACACTCAAATTTTTCATCATCACAGTGGCGCTCCTCGCGCTACTGTGTGTTGTTTTTCCTGCCGACGGTATCCGTTTTGCCGGCATAGAGTTTCGTTTTCCTACCCTCCACAAAGTCCTTGTGCGCGAAAAGGCCAAGGATATTGATTCCCTTTTGGCTGTCGCGCCAAAGCGAGACCTCAGCCAAGCCATAGACTCTATCAACGACTGCTACCAGACACTCTTTTCCTCACAGTACCGTTTTTGGCTTCCCAACGACGACCCTGCCTACTTCGATAATCTCTTCTCGTCGCTCTGTCAGGCGCAACGCCAGCATCGTATTGTACGAATCCTCCACTATGGCGACTCCCAAATCGAGCAGGACCGCATCACGCTCACCATACGCGAGCGCATGCAGGAAGTGTTTGGCGGCGGAGGACCAGGACTGCTCCCCTTGAGGCAGCCCGTTCCCACCTACTCCTTCAACCAGAATGCTTCGGGTTCGCTCTTTGCCCAGACCACGTGGGGCGACAGTGCATTTGTACGCAATGGACATTATGGTCCCATGCTGCGCTCTTGGCATGTGTCGGGGCAGGCATCGCTTTCGCTTTCTGCCTCCAAAGGCATGTACGCAACCCCTCGCGTCAGCCGATTCTCTATGCTGCGTGTACTATACAACAACCGCCCCGGTCCGCTCTCTGTCAGCATGACCGACCGAGCAGGGTCGGGCTCGTTCAAGACATCTGTTTCCGAGCCTGGGATAGGACTTATAGCCTGGCAGCTCGACACGGTCTCGTCGTCTGCGCGTATCACCATAAACGGCAATGCCGACATATACGGAATCCTTGTCGACGACGGCTATGGCGTGGCTGTCGACAACATAGGCATGCGCAGCACTTCGGGCCACCAGTTCGGCAAAGTCAAGTTCAACCAACTTGCCGAGTCATACAAGCTCATTGATGTTGGTATGATTATAATGCAGTTCGGTGGCAATTCTGTTCCATACCTCCGAACCGACAAGGCAATCCAGGACTATTGTTCCCAGATGGCCAAACAGATAGATTATCTGCACTCCACGTGCCCCGATGCAGCAATCCTCTTTATCGGGCCGTCCGATATGGGTAGCAGCTCCACTACCTACAAGCGGCTTCATGACGTCATCAATTCTCTCCGCCAGACAGCCAATGCCCACAATGCAGCATTTTGGAGTATCTACGATGCTATGGGTGGACAAGGTTCGATGTCTGCCTGGCACGACAACGGGCTTGCGGGCAGCGATTATATCCACTTTACCCACAAAGGCGCCGAGCTGATGGGCAACCTTTTCAGCGATGCCTTCCTCAAATTCTACCAACTCTACCTGCTGCGTCAGCAGTATCCCGACCAAATTGAAAAAATACGATAATATATGCGTTTCATACTACATACATGTTGTCTCATGCTCTTTGCGTTCCTGTTTGCCTCATGTGGGCAAGCTCAAACCAACGTGCCATGCCCCCGTCCTTATGTGGTCGACGACAGTGCGCTTTTTGTATCTGTCGACACATCATATTCCTTTATTAACTATCAAGATAATCATCTGATTTTCTGTGGTGACAGTTCTCAGATGAGACGTTTTGCCGACAAATTCTACAGACTTCTTCGGTCGGGAGAGGGCAATGTCAACATTCTTCAGATAGGAGCCTCGCATGTCCAGGGCGGCACGTTTCCCCATCAGCTTCGACGCAACCTGCTGCTTTGCGCTGCAAACGCCATTGCCAACCCGGATTGCGACAACCATAATTTCCCTGTTGCTTCGCGCGGTATGCTCTTCCCCTATTCTGCCGCCGTCAAATGCAACAACCCTTTTGACTATAAAGTCTCTCGGACATACCCTCTCATCCTTACGCGCAATGTGTATAAAGAGCCCGACCAGCTCCTTGGCCTGTGCGGCATAGCCGTCACTGCTGCCGACAGCGCTGCCGAAATCGGCATCACCCTTAGCGAACCGCAAATCAACTTCGACACGCGCACCATCATTCTCCTCGGCAAGCCCACCGGCAGTGTCGTGCCTCTCATAAAGCTGTTACCCGACACCACCATCCTGCATCCCACATCTGTAGATACACTCCGTCGCCGCTATATCTATCATAGCCAGTTTCCTGTTGACTCATTTCGTATAGTCCTTCCCTGCGACAGTGGTCAGGCCTTTGCCCTCACCGGGCTTTGCCTCCAGAACCAACAGCCAGGCCTCACCTACCATTCTATTGGCGTAAACGGAGCCTCTACAGCCGATTACATCAACAAGTGTCCTTATTTTACTACCGATCTCCAATTGCTGCAGCCCGACCTTGTCATTTTCGGTATAGGTATCAACGATGCCTCGGGTCCCAATTTCGACACAGTAGTGTTCCAAAAACGCTATCTCCAGCTTGTCGACTCCATACGCAGAATCAGTCCTGACTGTGCCTTTATCTTCATTACCAACAACGACAGCTACCGTCTTGTCAGACGCAAATACAGTGTAAACAACAACGGTCCGCTTGTGCGTGATGCGTTCATTCGTATTGCTTCCGCATGCGGAGGCATGGTATGGGACCAGTTTACCATCATGGGAGGCCTCACCTCCATGAGCCAGTGGCAGGGCCAAAGTCTTGCCCAGCGCGACAAAGTCCATTTCACGCGGAAAGGTTACCAGCTCCTTGCCGACATGCTCCACAACGCCATTTTCGAAGCCGTTGTCAGTCTCAAGCCGCCCCTGCCGCCCTCTAAGCTGAAGGCACCGCTTTCGCCCTCAGCCGACACTTCCACGTCGCCCAGCCGCAATAGTCGTCCCAACCCCCTCTATCGAGGAAAGAGACATCGTCGTTCTTCCGGTGATGGTATGCCACCGTCGCCGCAGACAAACCCCGACAGTATGCCTGCTTCTCCAGATAAGCAATCCGATCTCTCCAATCCTCAAACCCTCCAACCCGCAAACCAGAATGAGAGACATTATTACGTTTTTGAGTGACCTGTTCACCTTCGATACCAAGCATCCACTACTCTTTACCCAGTTCAACTTCTGGGCCTTCTTTCTTCTTGTCTTTGTCGGGCTTTGTCTTTTGCGGCGGATATGCAGTTCTAATTCTTACGCCTCTTCGCGTCCACTCACTTTCCGCAATGGCTACCTCTTCATTGTAAGTCTTTTCTTCTATTACAAGACCAGTGGCCTGTTTGTCCTTCTTCTTGTATTCTCTACCTTTTTTGGCTATTGGCTTGGTTGCCGCTTCGACCATTTGGCCGACATGTCCACTAATCAGCTATCCATCCAACGCCGCCGCAAATGTTTGCTCATCTTCGGCATAGTTGTCAACCTTGTCATACTTTTCTATTTCAAGTATGCCTACTTTTTCACGGACATATACAACAACATGTTTCATTCCAATATACATGTTGTCAACCACATCGCCAAGTTTGCCAACCATTTCACCTCCACGCCGCGGTTCGATGCATCGGTCATACTCCTTCCTGTCGGCATCTCATTCTTCACTTTCCAGAACATCAGTTATATCGTCGATGTCTATAAGCGCAAGATTCGCCATGCCAACAATGTGTTTGACTTTGGTTTCTACACTACCTTTTTCCCGCAACTTGTTGCCGGCCCCATAGTTCGTGCTGACCAGTTCATTCCGCAGCTCTACAAGCCATATTTTCTCGGTCGTAGACAGTTTGGCATAGCCGTTTTTTGGATTCTCAACGGTCTCATCAAGAAAATCGTCCTCAGCGACTATCTCGCCGTCAATTTTGTCGACAGGGTTTTTGAGAACCCGTTGCTTTTCACTGGATTCGAGAATCTTTCTGCACTCTTTGTCTATTCTCTGCAGGTCTATGCCGATTTCTCTGGCTACACCGATATAGCCATTGGTGTAGCGATGCTCATGGGCTTTTACCTTCCCCAGAACTTCAATTCCCCTTACAAGGCCACCAATGCTGCCGGCTTCTGGAAACGCTGGCATATATCTCTCAGCAATTGGCTCAAGGATTACCTTTACATTCCCCTCGGTGGCAAATATCGTGCCACTCTGGCCTCTTACCTCATACTTGGCGGCATGCTTGTCGTTGTAGCCCTTATGGCGCAAACCCTGTGGGTCACGATACTTGTTGTCGCCACGCTGGGCATCCTTCTTGCCATTTACCTCATCTTTCCACGCCATCGCATTGAGTATTGCCGCAATGTCAACAATATGGATACCATGCTCCTTGGAGGCCTGTGGCATGGCGCCAGTTTCAATTTTATCACATGGGGAGCCCTCAACGGAGCGGGAATACTCATATACAAAAGTTGGAAAACCATGCTGCCCAGGGCACGTGTTGTCGTCACCGAAGCGTTCTTCGCCCTCTTTCTCCTTGTCGATGTCATTTGGCCTCTCCCAGTCTTCAACCTGGCTGTTGTATGGAGCGGCATCATCTTTGTTGGTACGGCCCTGCGCTATCTCCTTGTCAATCCACTATGCGACAAGTTTAATCGCCCGCGCCTAAAAGCCACTCTCGAACGGTCGTGGAATATTCTCCTCACTTTCGCATTTATCACCTTCACACGTCTCTTTTTCCGCAGCGGTTCCAATCTTCCTCCCGCCGAGGCTAACCAACTGGCTTGGCAGACTGCCCGCGACATGGTCGGTCGCATTGGCGGCGAGTGGAACCTCCAGCTTATACCGCAAATCATACATTCCTACAGCAACGTCTTTATAATATTCCTTGTCGGCATGCTGATCCATTGGTTGCCAACGCGGTTCAAACGCCGCTATCGACTCTGGTTCGCCACACGCCCCCTTTGGGTCATGCTCCTTGCAACAGTCGTTGCGGTTTTCATAGTATATCAGTTCATCACTGCCGATCTGCAGCCCTTCATCTACTTCCAGTTCTAAGCAGTGTACACTACGTTTGTTTTCCTCCGATAATTTGGTACGCCTGTATGCCAATCATCTTCGTCGGTTAGATTGCAAGTCCGCGAACTTTATGTATATGTGCAAAACAGTCCCGATGCCGACCTTTTCCGTATTCATGCACATTGGTATCGATGAGTCTACGGAAAAAGAAAAGGTACGTATACAAGACTATTCAGACGTTTTTACCGTTGCGTTGTGCTGGGTATCCAATGTGGGTATTCTACCTGTCAGTTTTATGGCTTTCTAGGCGGTTGTCATAGCCTGTATTGCGTTATCTCCACTTTTTTTGGAAAAAGTCTCAATCTCTGAGAAAAAATTCGTATTTTTGCATCGTGATATAGCGGTGTTTTTTTGATTAATACCACAAAATTACTAAAAATTAGTGATTTGCACAAGCCGTTATGTCGCATTTTTTTGAAAAAAACTTGTCAAACTTTAGTAAATAATTATTGTTATGAAAAAAATTATATTAAATATCTTTATTTTTGGAGCACTTGTGCAAACAGCGGATGCTCAGAGTGTTGGAATTATTCAGCCCATGTTAAGCAATTCCTATTTCACGACAGAAACGGTTGTCCGTAACTATAACGACACCTTCAACATAATTTCTAGTTGCGGAGAAGATCCTTCAGCTCCAACTACAAATCCTATAGTTTGGGAATATACAGATTTCTTTATCCGTGATAATAGTACAGGTTCGTTGGCTAGGCTTTTCTCGTTGCCAGTTGGATACACTGTTCATGACATTAGGTTTGTTACATTACGGAAAATGTCAGACACCACTCAGTCCTCTGATTTTTGTTGTTTTTGTGGAACTAAAAGAATATACAAGGGAATATACGCAAACCATGACGGCTCTTACTATTACAAGATTGACAGCGTTGGATTCGCAGGTTTTTTCTCGATGGATGATGCTATAGAAGCAAGTAACAACCCTTACGTTCCGTCTTCTGCTACTGCAAAGGTTCGTGAAGTTGAAGGAACATCTGAACTGTTTCGAATGACAAACTATGGTGAAGGGAGAGGTTATCATGTGTATGAACAAACTGCTTTTTGGGATAATGCGGTATTGGATATTATTGGTATAACTAATCATACATGGGGAAAAAGACCCTGTCAGACCAGGACAAAATTTTATCCGGATTTCAATGGTACTGTAATATGGGATAATAATTTGCGATTCAATCCAAGTTCGAACGAAATCCTATGTGACATTACAGGGACAGATGATTTTGTCGTTACGGTATCTCGATATAAAACCAATAAACATGATGTTTTTATGCGATACAGCATCAAGGAATCATACTTCTATTATGGTGGTCGTGAATTAAGTACTACAATAAACACAATAAATTGGAATAAACTCCGTTTATGTTATAATAATATAGACGGTGTGAGTGGATTGTTGTTTTCAGATTCTCTAAGAGTATGCAACATGACCAACAATGACTTTGCTTTCACGCTGGGTGTTGACAATACTGATGTACAAGGAATTCATACTTATAGATTTAGAATCAACAATGGTCTATTGTTTCAAGATGGTGCATATGAAAAATGGAGCAATAATGTTGTCAGAGAACTTGTATACCTTCCGACCAATAAATATACTGCCGTATTGACTTCAGACGCCTTTAATACGAACTCTACAACAATAATCAACAAATGGAACACCAATGAATGTTACAGCTCTTTTCAAATTCTTTACTCCTCGTCATATAATCAACAGTCAGTTGCTCCATACAGTATTGGAGCCGAATACCTTTCATGGGGCATGATTTCCTATTCGGTAAATGCTCCTTTATTTTTGATGGACTATCAAATACCCTTTAGTGGAAACAGCAACTGTGCATACATAAGTGAAGACAAAGCGTCATCCGTATCAATTGAAACAACAGCTTCTACACTGTCTCTCCCTATTCAAAAAAGATATCCTTTTGACTCTATAACATATCCAACATACTATATAAACTTTACTGTTGAGGCATTTGACATTGAAAGAAAATGCACTGACAATTAATAAATAACCAGTAGTTTCGAATAGTAAAAATATATATTATGGAATCGTTAAAAAGATTATCAGCTTTGGCATTGTTGATACCTGTTTGCTTCATGGTAAGGGCAAATGTGGTGTATTCTTCATTGTCATTTGATGACACTATACCATCGCGCTATCAAAAATATTATTACACACAATGGTACGACCAAGTTCCGATGTATGGTTCGTCAGACAGTTGTTGGACAGAGAAATATGTGACAAGTGATAGAGGGGGAGGTATCGCAAAATGGGAATACGCAAATCAGCCGTTGAAAGTCAGGGGCTTGGTGGCACTTGTGCTCCAATCGAATCCCAATGGATGGGGCAATATCCACACATACAGGCTTCCGGAGTATATGTACCTTTACCAACTGACATATAAGGATTCGTCTTGGCAGGGAATGCCGGCGCCATGGGCTGTAACAATCGATCTGCAGATTGTCGACTCGGTGCGTTGGGACACCGCCCAGCCCCTATATATGCCCATAGAACAAGGCGGTGTAAATGAAATTGAAGAATATGTATATGCCTATGAGAGCTACTTTAAGAACCCTGTCTATGTGGACTCGGACTTCTATATCATGGGGTCGGGCAACAGCAATCAGAGACATTTTGACAGCGCATTAAACAGCTATGCATTTATGTTTGAATATAAACCGACGTCATATGCCGAGATTGTCGGCACGGTCAACCCTCCCAAGAACGGATGGGGCCCGGACTGTAATGCCCCTGTCAATTACGATTGGTTAGGCAGCCACTATGCCAGAGGACATGTCGCTTTCTACACCGTCGGTGCCAATGGCGGCTACTGGCATTGTCCGTGGCCCGACAACTTCTTTGGTCTTTATCTGCCTATCGTAAACCAGTATAAAATAGACGTCGACGTGGACTCTGCCATACACGGCAGCGTTTACGGTGGCGGCTGGTATCCCGAGGAATGGTATGACACAATCCGTGCTGAAGCCAATGCCGGATACCGGTTCCTTCACTGGAATGACGGAAATACCGACAACCCGCGCATTGTCTACCCATCCAGCGACACATCGTTCACGGCTTTTTTTATAGCCTCGGATAGATATGTTCTTACAGTGTCGTCCGATAATGAAGAATGGGGCACAGTAGTGGGTAGTGGCAACTATCCTGAAAATGAACCTGTAACTATTGAGGCTATCCCGACCGGACACTACATGTTCTCACGCTGGAACGATGGCAATACTGACAATCCTCGCACTGTGTACCTCACGCAGGATACCGCCTTCACTGCCTTCTTCGCAGAAAAGCCGATATACAACGTTAGCGTGGAGAGTGACAATCCGCTCTTGGGCATCGTTAGTGGAAGTGGCAGCTATTATGAGGACGAGACTGTCATCATAACGGCGACAGCTATGGAGAACGGTCTCTTTGACAAATGGAACGATGGCAATTGGGACAATCCACGCACCGTAACAGTCACACAGGATACGTCGTTCACGGCATTCTTCATCGACCTTGGCAATGGTGGCACCGAAGGGATTGACCAAGCAGAGGGTCTGGTTTTCAGCATATCGCCCAATCCGACAAAAGGTGGCATTACTGTGGCTACAGGGCAGGAGGGAGTCTTCAAGGCTGAGATTTTTGACCTTCAAGGTCGCAGAATCAAAGTGTTTGGCATAAACGGGCCGTCCGAGACCATCGATCTGTCCGACCTCCCTCGTGGACGCTACATATTGCGCCTGAGCCTCGACAGGCACCAGGGTTTCTTATACTTCGTTAAAAAGTAACAGAAAAGACAGTGCCATGAAAAAAACAGCTTTACTATTGGTCATACTCCTTGCCTCAATGGTTGCGTCAAGGGCACAAAGGTTTTCGGCCATATCGCCTTCTGGCGATATGCTAACATACGAGATTGTCAACAACTATGCCATCGTCACCGGACGGTCTGATTCTGTGACGAGCGCTGATCCGTATATCGACTTGGTCATTCCTACCTACGTTTCGCACAATGGGCAGACTTTTCCTGTCCGTGTTATAGGCGAAGAGGCTTTCATGAATGACTACAGGCTGCACTCAGTACAAATTCCGCCGTCTGTCAAGGCGATTCTTCCATTGGCCTTTTCATCCTGCCATTCTATTGGAACAATACAAGTTCCATCAACAGTCGATTCAATAGGCAATATGGCTTTTTTCTCAGTCAGCAACATAACATACGACGGAGGAGCCGTGGGTATGCCATGGGGCGCAAGATATTACAATGCCTACGTTCAGGACGGCTGGTGCTACAGCGATGAGTCGATGAGCCATTTGGTCTATGCCGACAAGCAAACCACACATTTCAGCTACCCTGCCACAGTCAGAACAATAGACATGTATGCCTATGCCGGCACCATGATTGACAGCCTGTGGCTCGATGGAACGGACACCATATTGGCTGCAGACTTGCAATTTTCTGATTGCCTGAATCTGAAATACGTATATTACAATTTTCCGGGCAACTATCATCATAATTGCTTTTTGCAGAATTGTCTCAGTCTTGAAAGTATAACCTTCGGAGAGAACGTTAAAGCCATCCCCGATTATTTCTGTAAAGGCTGTAAATCGCTGAAGAAGGTAGTAATACCCGACAATGTGAAAGAGATCAAAACATCATTCGAGAGATGCAGCAAACTCGAGTCGGTACACATCGGCGACAGTGTCAGCATAGTGTTCATGTGGGCGTTCCGCTATTGTACAATGCTTCGCGATGTCTATTTCGGAAAGAGTGTCACAACTATAGAGACTGGCAGTTTTACTGACTGCGACAGCCTCCGCCAGGTGATGCTTCCAGAGAGCGTAACAAATATAAGCGATGCCTTCGCTCACTGCCCGAATCTGGAATCGATAGTGTGCATGAGCAAGACACCACCATACTACACCACCTCGACCGCCACCTCTTTTGCCGACTGCAGCCATGACATTCCGGTATACATACCGTGCGGCAAGACAAGTAACTACCAAGAGGGGTGGCCAATTCTAAACAATTTCATTGAGATAAAGTACTACATCGACGTTGTGTCTGACGATGAATCGCACGGCAGTGCCGAAATCACCGAGCTGGCAGCTTGTGGCGACGGAAAAGAAACAGTCGAGGCATTTCCCAACGAGGGATATATTTTCGACCGCTGGAGCGATGGATCGACAAGCAATCCATACACTATCAATGTTCCGCCAAGAACGACAGGACGGCTCGTTGCTCATTTCCGGCCGCTCAACGACATCAACCCCATTGCCCGACAAAACAATATGGCGGTATATGTCCGCAATGGTCATGTTGTTGTCGATAACTGCTGGGGATTGAGTCTGTACCTCTACGACATGAACGGCAGAATTGTCGCATCGGTTAACGATGCTCCGCATTCTGTATCCATTGCCGTTCCGACATCAGGTGTCTATATCGTCAAGTCTTCATCCGGGCACGCCAAAAAGTGTGTCGTTTTGAAATAAGGCACGTTCAATAAGGCTATGTGTCAATGTTTTTTATTGGTTTGTGGTTGAATCAGAAAATTTTGTGTATATTTGCAACTTGAAATCCATTAATAATTGAAACAATGAAGGACATTACACCCACCAATGGACAGTTTGCCATGATGCAGCTGCCATACGAAAGACTTGGCGACACCATCAGCCAGAACACCCTGTCGTTCCACCACGGCAAGCACCTGAAAGCCTATGTCGACAACCTCAACAAAGCCCTGCCTGGCAGCGCCTTTGAAGGGAAAAGCCTGCAAGAGATAGTGAGAAGCAGCGATGGCGGCATATTCAACAATGCCGGACAAGTGCTCAACCACACTATGTATTTTGAACAGTTCAGTAACTCGCCGCGACAGATGAGCGACAGCTTTGCCGACCAGATAAAACGCGATTTTGGAACCTTCGAGAATCTGCAAAAGGAAATGAACCAGAAAGGAGCCACGCTGTTTGGCTCAGGATGGGTATGGCTCAGTATCGACAGCAACAAAAAGCTTGTCATCACTCAGAACGCCAATGCCGACAATCCTGTCCGACACGGACTGATTCCGTTGCTTACCTTCGATGTATGGGAACACGCCTATTACCTCGACTACCAGAACCGCCGAGCCGACTATCTCGCCGACCTATGGCAGCATATCGACTGGCCAACGGTGGAAAGCCGTCTATAGATATCTGCAATCAGTTGATTTATTATTACTCTCCTGCACTATAATAGGGCAGCGGGATTTGTTGCAACGTTTCTGTGCCGGTGTCGACTTTCAGACATAGCAATTGACTTCCGTTGGTCAGAAGTAGATACGGCACTTTCAGCACCAGGTTGTAGCGGCATGCTTGATCGATAACCTTCTGATTGAGAGGAACAGATTCTTTCTTGCACTCCACAATCATCCATGGATGGACATTGCGATCATATACCACTATGTCGCAACGCTTTGTCATTCCATTTAGTGCGATAGCCGCCTCTACCTGCATTAGTTCTAAGGGGAACATGAAACGGTAGTGCAGCATGTTGATAGTCTGCTGGCGCACCCATTCTTCGGGGGTCAGCGCCACCCAGCGACGGCGTACTATGTCGAAAATTCGGCCGTTTTCTATCCTAATCTTGTCGCTGTCCATAGTGTATTGCATTACAGGCTATCAATAGCCGCCGCCACCTTCGCCTTCGCTCTCATCTTCCATTACGGGATTATCCTGTCTCTGCTGTTTCAGTCCACTGCCTATTTTGTATGTGAAGCCCACCGTCACCGTTGGCGACAGGCGTTTGGAGCGCGTGATGCGGTTCAGCTGTGCGGTAAATGTCTCGTGGCCCCATCCGCCGGTGCACAGCAGGTCGCCGACACGCAGGTTGACGGTGCCTCGTTTCTGCAGCACATCTTTCTTGACGGCCAGATCGAACCAGTAGTTGCCGTACATCTTGGTCTGCAGGTCGAGCCATGGTGCCCAGTATTGGCCGCTGAACTGGATGGTCCAGTCCTTGGGCAGGGTCATGAACGAATTGAATTTGCCGCTGGCCTGGAAGGCGTCGGTGCTTTTGTTGTCGAGCAGCTCGGTGCCTTCAATTTTGTTCTTGTAGGCATTGATGCTGACATTCAGCTTCCACCACTTCGTCACCTGCCAGTCGACGATGAACTCCAGACCATAGTTGAGGCCGCGGTTCAGGTTCTGCGGTGCCGAGGCCCAATAGCCGTTGTATTCGCTGTTGTAGGGTTCCCACCATGAATAGTGTGCCGCGCTGGCCGAATCCCACACAAAGCCGTACCAGGTAATCATATTGTTGGTCTGGCGGAAATAGGCCGACGTATAGAGGTTGACCTTGTCGAAGCCGAGGTTGTACGACAGTTCGAAGGCGTTGGTGAACTCTGGATCCAGATTCGGGTTGCCGAAGCTCAGTTCCTGCCCTTCGCGCACGTTCATATAGGGGTTCATATCCCACATATGTGGGCGGTGCACACGGCGGCTGTAGCTGAACTGTGCGCTCTGCATCTTGCTGATTTCGTACGACAGGTGCAGCGTCGGATATAGTTTCCAGTATTCCTTGTTGACTTCGGGTGTCGATGCGTGGTTCAGGTCGTGGCCCTTGGTGAGGGCATATTCGCCGCGCAGACCGGCCTGCAGCGACAATTTCTCACCCAGCTTGCCGCCATAGGTGGCATAGATGGCGTGGACCTGCTGCGTGTAGTTGAAGTGCGTCGACGACAGAGAATCGAAGTTCTTCGCCAGGTTGTGCGCAGCGTCGTACTCCGTGCGGTAGTAGACGGCATCCTGGTCGGGCCAGTCCATACGGCCCTCATAGCCTGTCTCCAGCTTCCATCCGTTGGAGAAAGGATGCAGGTAGTTAAACTTGAGGTTCAGCGCATTGTGATGGTTCTCCGACGTCGATTCGCGCAGGTAGTAATTATTCCACACCGCTGTGCTGTCGCCAGCCAGGGGGCTGTAGAGCTGCTGCTGCCATCCGGTTCCGTGCATCTGGCGGGTGCTGAAGGTAGCGTCGGCCGTAAACTCGCGGTCTTTTTCGTCGAACTTCTTGGTATAGTGCATGTTGAAACTGTGGTTGATGTTGCGGTTGTCGTTGGTGTCGATCTGGCAATAGTCCAGCAGGCCCGCCGTCAGCAGGTCGGTGGCATAGATGTCGTTCCAACGGTGACGGGCGCCGCCGCGCAGCTGATAGCTGGCCAAAAGGCTGTTCTTGTCGTTGAAGAAATATTCGCCGCCCACCTTGATGCTGCCCATATAGTTGCGGCTGTGGCTGTACTGGTCTATGGTGTCGCGCGACCATACGCTGTCGTTGCGCAGACGTTCGCGGAAGGCGTGGCCCACGTGTCCGCGGCTACGCACGCCGCCGTCGGCCGAGAGGAAGAGATTGTACTTCTCGGTGGTGTAGTTCAGGCTCAGCGTGGCCATCGTCGTAGGCAGCACTGACGGCAGCGCGTCGGGGTAGCTGCTGGCGAGGAATGCCAGCGGAGTGCCCAGATTGAGCGATGCGGCACCGTTCAGGCCCATAGCTGCTGAGGCTTTGTCTTTCAGTTTGATATTGATGATGCCCGACATGCCCTCGGGGTCGTACTTGGCCGATGGGTTGGTGATTACTTCAACGCTCTCCACGCTGCTGGCCGGGGTTTGTTCGAGCAGGCTCTCCAAATCGTTGGCCACCAGCTCGTAGGGGCGGCCGTTGATGAGCACCTTGACGTTGCTCGAGCCGCGCAGACTGACGTTGCCGTCGTTGTCGATCGACACGCTGGGCACATTCTGCAACACGTCGGTGGCAGTGCCACCGCTGGCTACCAGGTTCTTGTCGACATTGACCACGCGTTTGTCGAGCTGGTATTCGACCATTGTGCGTTCTGCCGTGACGACTACGGCCTCAAGCGATGCCGAACTCGGCGAGATGACAATCTTGCCTGCCGACACTGTGGGATGTTGTGCCGACAAGTTAATGCGTATGGGGTGGATATAGGGTGCATAGCCCATAAAGGTCACTCGGAGAAGGTATGAACCATACGGTGCGCTCAGCGTAAAACTGCCGTTCGACGCTGTCATGGCTCCTACTCCTTGCACCATGCTGCTGTCCTTAGGATTGAGCAGTGTCACAGATGCATACTCCACAGCATCCGACGACTGCTTGTCTATCACTTTGCCTGTTATCTTGCCTTTTTGTGCGTAGCCGCTCATCGTCGTGAGCATCATTACGCCGATCATCAAAATATTTCTAAGTCTCATTTTAAATTATTTAACCTTAACTATGACCTTTGCCTTAACCATGACAGGATGATGCGGTTGTCGCTTCTCATGACTTTGGATTATCAGACAAATCCCATGTGGACATCAATGTCTGTGCAGATGAATATCTGTCGATAGTGGTTTGTTCTCTATTGCTTTTTGGGTTGACGTACATAGTGTGGCATTTCGAACGGTATTTCGATGGAATACTCGACCAGTCCGCCAAAACTGCCGTCTTCCTTATACCAAGGGGTCTGGTAAATGAGTTTTTTCACTTTGCTGCCGTCCTCGAGAGTTTTCTCTATGGTGTAAGCGTTCAGTTTCTGTTCGTCAAGCAGTCCTTTAAGCTTTGTTTTTGCCGGTTCGGGGTGGCAGTCCATAAGGTTGTTGCCAATGATTTTGTGTCCGTGGCTGTTCACGTCGGCACTGTGCTGGTTCATGTCGAGGATGTTGGCATCAGCGTCGCAGACAGTGATGGCTATGTTTTTCAGTCCTTCAAAAAACTGGTCCATATTATTGTTTATAGATTAAAAAAGAAAGTTGAAGGCAGTGTAGTCATTGCGGCTTAAACTGTCTTCAACCTTCTGGAATCATTTATTGAGAATTGATTACTTTGTGTTAAGGGCAGCCAGAGCGATGCTGTAGAGTTTCGACTGGATGCTGTCGCCGCGGCTGGTGAGCACGCAGGGCACCTTGGCTCCTACAACCATGCAAGCCAGTTCGGCACCGGCGAACTTGGTGCAGGCCTTGTAGAACACGTTGCCGCTCTCGATGTTGGGGAAGAGCAGTCCGTCGGCATCACCGGCAACTTCGCTGGCGAGTTTCTTGGTCTGGGCGCTCTCTTTGTCGATAGAGCAGTCTAACGACAGAGGACCGTCGACGATGGCGCCTTTAATCTGGCCGCGCTGGCTCATCATGCCCAGCCATGCGCCTTCCGAGCAAGCACGCATTCCGACGCTCACCTGTTCGGTGGCAGCGATGACGGCAACCTTCGGCTTGGCGATTTCAAGGCTCTTGGCGG